>WLGA01000040.1 GCA_009703445.1 Actinomycetota bacterium
CGGGCGCTATCCAAGGCGGTAGATGCTCGACCTCCCAGCTCGTGGGTGCTCGAAGGGTTACCAAACTCATTGGTCAGGAATGGCCAGGCAGCCTGAAGTGCCTCGGTGCGAACCGGGGTGGTGGCTGCGTTGTCCAGATAGATCATGGGTCGAAAGGGTTCCTAATGTGAAATGTTGACGTCTAGGCCGAGGTCAAGCGCCCGCGCGCTGTGGGTTAGAGCCCCTACCGAGATGACGTCGACGCCGGTAGCCGCGATTGCCGCCACGGTCTCTAGGTTTACGCCACCCGAGGCTTCGACAACTGCCTTTCCGGCAATCAGGGCTACCCCTGCACGCAAGTCATCTAGGTTGAAGTTGTCCAGCATGATGATGTCGACGCCCGCTGCCAAGACGGCCGGGATCTGGTCAAGGCGATCCACCTCAACCTCGAGCTTCATGGTGTGTGGCAGTTCGTTCTTCACGCGACGAAGTTCGGTGGTCAGGTCCTTGCCACCGGCCGTGAGAATCGCGAGGTGGTTGTCTTTGGCCATAACTGCATCCGAGAGGCTGAATCGGTGGTTGCGGCCACCGCCTGAGACCACGGCGTGACGCTCAAAGGCGCGCAAACCTGGGGTGGTCTTGCGAGTGTCGACGATTCGGGCATTGGTTCCGGCCACGGCCTCGACATACTTGGCGGTCAGAGTCGCGATGCCGCTCATGCGCTGCACAAAGTTGAGGCCGATGCGCTCGGCGGTGAGGATCGACCGTGCCGAACCGGTGACTACTCCAAGTTCCTGGCCAGCAACGAAAGTGTCGCCATCCTCGAGGAACAGCTGAACGTCAACCGATGGGTCGGTGAGCAAGAAAGCGGCTGCAAAAACATCGGCACCGCTGAATACGCCGGCTTCACGCGCAGATAGCTCGGCGGTTGCGGTGGCATTCGCCGGGATGAGGTGCTCGCTGGTCACATCGCCCCAAGGTGCATCCTCGATGAGCGCGCGCTGAACTACTTCTTCGATGATCTGGTTAGAAAGCATTACTTTGCCTTTCGAACGATGGTGATTGGCTTGGCCATCGCCGGGTTGGTGTTTGGGAAGTCGAGTCGATAGTGGCCACCGCGCGATTCCTCGCGGGCCAGGGCAGATTCGGTGACTGCTCGAGCGAGCGTCAAAAGGTTTGCGTCTTCCCAGTCGGTGAAGAGGCGGTTTGAGGCATCGGCCGAACGCCAGCCGGCCAAAGCCAAACGGGTGTCGACAAGTTGCGATTCGGTGCGAGCGAGCCCCACGTTATCCCACATCAAAGTCTGCAGCTCAACGCGGTCGACGACGTTGCGGTCGGCGCGCGGAATCGAGCTGTCGGCTTCATCTTCAAGTTCGATTTCGGTGAGCAGCCCGGAGTCACGCCAGCGCTGACTTGCTGCCTGTGCCGGCCAGGCATCATCCAAGACCTGAACAGCGCGACGAGAAAACACAATCGATTCGAGCAGCGAGTTCGAGGCCAGACGGTTGGCTCCGTGGGCTCCGGTGCAGGCCACCTCGCCGACGGCAAAAAGGCCCTTGATCGAGGTGCGGCCCCAAATGTCGGTGGCGACACCACCCATCCAATAGTGCGCGGCCGGGGTCACCGGAATCGGGTTCTTGCCCCAGTCAAGCCCGTATGAACGAGTGGTCTTGCTGATGCTCGGGAATCGCTTGGTTAGGAACTCCGAGCCGAGGCCGGTTGCATCAAGCAGAACCGGCTGCCCTCCCTGAGAAATCATCTCGGCCTGGATGCCTCGAGCCACCACGTCGCGCGGAGCAAGCTCGGCCAACGGGTGAATCTTCTGCATAAAACGCTCACCCTTGTTGTTGATGAGCACTGCTCCATCGCCTCGAACCGCCTCGGAAATCAGGAACGAGCCAGGCACAGCGAGTGCTGTCGGGTGGAACTGATAGAACTCAACATCGGCGAGTTCGGCGCCCGCACGGAATGCCGCAGCAACGCCGTCACCGGTGGTAACCGAAGGGTTGGTCGTGTGGCGATAGAGCTGACCGGCACCTCCACTGGCCAGGATGACCGCATCGGCCTCGACGAAGTGCTTGCCGGAGGCATCCATGAGGTGAACGCCCTTGACCTCGCCGTTGACGACCTCGAAATCGGCCACAAAAGTGTGCTCGTGAATCTCGGTTGCCGTGGCTCGAAGGGTTTCGACCAGCGCGCGGCTGATGTCGGCACCGGTGGTGTCGCCGCCGGCGTGCAGAATGCGAGCATGCGAGTGCGCGGCCTCCATGCCGAGGGCGAAAGCCGCACCCTTCTTGTCGAAATCGACTCCGAAGCGAACCAGGTCGTTGATTCTCTGCGGGCCTTCTTCACAAAGCACCTGTACGGCTGGCTCATAGCAATAGTCGGCACCGGCCGAAAGGGTGTCGGCAACGTGTTCGGCAATCGAGTCATCGTCGGCCACCACCGCAGCAATGCCACCCTGGGCATAGTGGGTGTTGCTCTCAGACAAGGTCGACTTGGTGACCAAGACAACCTCGTGAGTGCGGCTGCCTTCGACGGCCGCGATGAGGCCGGCAATGCCACTTCCGATAACTACAAGTTTTTTCATGGATGTGCCTAGAGAGGCTTCGCCGCCAACATGCGCTCTAGAGCAACGCGGGCATCGGTTGCCACGGTCTCATCAACCACAATCTGGTTCACGGTTTCGCCGGCAACGAGACGCTCGAGCACCCAGGCGAGGTATCCAGGGTGGATTCGATACATGGTCGAGCATGGGCATACCACCGGGTCTAGGCAGAAGATGTTGTGCTGCGGATACTGTGCCGCCAAGCGCTGAACCATGTTGATCTCGGTGCCGATTGCAAATGTGGTTGGCTCGGTAGCCGCGGCCACGGCCTTGCGAATGTAGTCGGTTGAGCCGTACTCATCCGAGGCGTCGACAACCGCCATTGGCGACTCCGGGTGCACGATGACGCGGACGCCAGGGAACTCGGCACGGGCCTTGTCGATCTGTGCGACCGTGAAGCGCTTGTGAACCGAGCAGAAGCCGTTCCAAAGGATTACCTTGGCATCGTTCAGTTGGTCTGCAGTGTTGCCGCCGAGCTCCTTGCGACCGTGCCAAAGCGGCATCTCGTCAACGCTGATGCCCATGGCCTTTGCGGTGTTGCGCCCTAGGTGCTGGTCAGGGAAGAACAGCACGCGCTGACCACGTTCGAAAGCCCACTTCAGCACAACCTCGGCATTCGAAGAGGTGCAGACGATGCCGCCGTTGCGCCCGCAGAATGCCTTCAATGCTGCAGACGAATTCATGTAGGTCACCGGGATGACCGGCACCCGACCATCTGCATCGGCATCGGTGCCATAGAGATCCATGAGCTGTTCCCAGCAGTCTTCGACCGAGTCGGAATCCGCCATGTCAGCCATTGAGCAACCGGCGGCAAGGTTTGGCAGAATGACCTTTTGGTCTTCGTTCGACAAAATATCTGCAGTCTCGGCCATGAAGTGAACGCCGCAGAACACGATGTGCTCAGCCTCTGGGCGGCCCTTGGCTGCCACGGCTAGCTGGAAAGAGTCACCAAGATAGTCGGCGTGCTGAACAATCTCTTCGCGCTGATAGAAGTGACCAAGGATGACCACCTTGTCGCCAAGGGTTTCCTTCGCGGCAACGATTCGCGCGTGCAATTCATCCTGGCTCGCGGTCTTGTATTCATCTGGCAGCACGCCCTGACGTGGTGCATCGGCCGGGATGACATCCTCGCTCGACGAACCTGGCCCGTAAGCAGCCGGGCCGCCATCGAACTCCCAAGGGCCTTTGGCGAGTGAGGTGCTGCAGGTCGAGTCTTTCGACTGGCCCTTCACGATTAGCTGGATGCGTTCATTGACAGATGCTGTCGTCATTTGGTTTCCCCTGCTTGGATGGTGGCGCGGTAAAGCTTCGGTGGTCGGTGTCGGGTGCCGGCAAGAACTTCACCGGTCTCTTCTACGGTGCCGGTTGATTCGACCATGCGGCGGAAGTTGCCTGGGTCGAGCTCGCGGCCGAGCACCGCTTCGTAAACTTCTCGCAACTGCGCGAGCGTGAACGCCTCACTCAAGAAGACGTGAGCGATTCGGCTGTATTCAAGCTTGTTGCGGAGGCGCCCGAGCGCATACTCGACGATCTGATTGTGATCAAATGCGAGCCGAGGCAATTCATCGGCCCAGAACCACTGAACGTTCTCGCTGTCAATCGCGAGTTCGGCTTCATCGGCTCCGACCAGCGCCCAGTAGACAATCGAGACCACGCGCTCTGCCGAGGCTCCGCCGGCGCGGTCGACGCTGCCGAATGCATAGAGCTGTTCCAGGTAGCGAGGCTCGAGCCCGGTTGTGTCGCGAAGTGTGTGCGAGGCTGAGGTGGCCAAATCCTCATTGACCTGAAGAGGCCCGCCCGGCAATGCCCACTGCCCTTCGAAAGGTGCACGGATGCGTCTAACCAGGGGAGTGGCAAGTTGAAGTGCGCCAGAATCGTTCGGTCGCAGGGTGAAGATAACCGTTGAAACGGCTAGCGTTGGCGTCTCGGTGGAGCGCGCAGTTGCGATGCTCAAATCACGGCCAATCGACTAGTAAGAGTCCGAATGACTCTAAGTAGGATTTATCTTAGTGTCATTTTGACTCAAAGGCTAATCCTTGCCGATGTCCTCAAACCATAGTTCGTGGTTGGCATCAATGAATTCGCCCATAATCTCGATCAGACCTGGGTCGTTGAGGACGTGCACTTCGGCGCCGTGTTCGGCAACCCAGTCTTGACCGCCCATGAAGTTTTTGTCGTCTCCCACGATGACTCGGCCGATGCCAAACTGGCGAATCAGACCTGAGCAATACCAGCAAGGGGAGAGGCTGGTGGCAAGGGTTACCTTGCGATAGCTGCGCTGGCGACCTGCGTTTCTGAAAGCGCTGGTCTCGCCGTGCATTGATGCGTCGCCGTCTTGAACTCGGCGGTTTCGGCCACTGCCTAACAGTCGACCCTGGTCATCGAAGAGTGCAGCCCCAATTGGGATTCCACCTTCGGCTAGACCGAGATGTGCCTCGGCAATGGCAACTTGGAGTTTTTCTTCATCAGTAGCGAAGATTTGTCCAACTTTGAATTCCATTGCCGAGGCCTCTCGATCGATTATTCGGTTAGAAGGTGATTAGTTCTTGCTGTTCTTGTCTAGCTTTGAGAACACAACGAACAAACCTGCAGCTAGAACGAATCCAACTACTGCGGTTAGGTCGCCTAGGCCAGAGTCCTTAGCCAACGGACCGGTGTAAAGCACCTGGTTAGCGAAGCCCCAGATTGAAACTGAGGTTGCGATAACGAATGCCGCCGCGCCAGCCCATGAGTTCTTAGGAGCCAAAGCGCGCTCACCAGCGTTCTTGCCCTTAGACAAGATGCGCTCGGTTAGAACAACTGCGATCCATGGTGATACCCAGTAAGAAACCACTAGTAGGAAGCTGTCTAGCTGGTGTGCAACGTCGCCGTTCTGAACACCTAGGAAAGAAAGCACACCACCGGCAAGACCGGCAAGCAGCACCATAATGGCGCGACGAGTCTTGAAGCCGAACTTGAAGCCCATTGCCAAGAATGACATTGCGCCCGAGTAGACGTTCAGGATGTTTGCTGAAACCGAACCGATAACGATTGAAAGAAGAACAATCGCTGCGAAGGTTGGGTTGAACAGAGCGGTGAACGCGGTGGTTGGGTTTGCAATACCCCAGAAGTCACCAGGGTTTCCGGTTAGAGCGTTGAATGCAAGAACACCAACACCCATGATGAGGGTGGTTGCGGTGAAGTTACCTAGACCAGCAGCCCATCCAAGAGAACGCTTGTTGGTGTTAGCAGGTAGGTAGCGAGTGTAGTCAGAAGCGAATGCAGTCCAACCAGCGGTGTAACCGTAAGCGGCACCAGCGGTAAGAGTGAATCCAGCCCATGGGAATGCAGCGTCAGCAGCCGGAGCTACCTCGAATGCGCCCTGCTGACCAAGAACGGTAACGATAACGATGATCCAAACGATTGCCTGGAAGTAAGAAAGGTAACGCTCCCACTTCTGGATCAGGTTGTGACCAACGAATGCAACACCAACCTGAAGGATGATGATGATCGCAAGTGCACCCAAAACGCCAACTGCAGGGAACAGTGACTGAAGGGCGAAGGTTCCGGAAACGGTGTTAACCGCAAACCAGCCGATACCGGCAACCAGGGTTGACATACCAGCAGGGATTAGGTTTCCCCACTTGCCAAATGCGTTGCGGCTTAGAACCATCTGAGGAAGACCAGCTGATGGACCCCAAGTGCTTAGGATGCCGTGGGTGATGCCTGCAAGAGCGTTACCAACTAGAACAGCTAGTAGACCTTGCCAGACATTGAGGCCGAACCCGATGGCAAGTGCGCCAACGAATACGGTAGCGAACTCTAGGTTCGGGGTAGTCCATACAGTGAATAGGTGCCACGCTTTACCGTGACGTTCGCCTGCGGAGATCGGAGCTACGTCGTTTACTTCGATTGAGGTTGCCTTAGCAGAGCCTGAGGTTGTTTGAGTCATAGCCATAAATGTAGTGGTGAACGGAGGGTGAACACGCTACTTTCGGCGTGTCTAAATCAACTTGTATCGTTGACCTCGTCATGAATATTTCTTCGAGCCAGGCCACCCCATCCATGGATGGCGACTTGGTTCGACTCGTTCAGCTCGATGAGAGTGCCCTCGAGCCCTATTTGGAGATGCTGGGGGACCCCGAAGGCCGCCGGTTAACGGCAACCAAGGCGGTTTTCTCGAGGCCCCAAATCATTGAATGGTTGAGTTCTCGTGCGACCACTGCAGGTCGAAGTGACTGGGCGATCATCGAACAAAGCACGGGCGAATTTGCCGGCGAAATCGTCCTGAATGAATTCGACGAAAAGAAGAATTCGATGAATCTTCGAATCGCTCTCCGTGGCTCCGATTGGTTCGGGCGTGGCCTCGGCGGTGAGGCTATCCAACTCGTCCTCGAGCATGTTTTCAATAACACCAAGCTTTCAAAAATCACGCTAGAGGTGCTCACCGAGAATGCCCGAGCGATTGGCGCATACGAGAAATCTGGTTTTCAACCCGGCCGAGAATTCAGCGAAGGCAAGCATCGCTTCTTGCGCATGTCTTGCGACCGATACGACTTCATCCGAGCCCTTGCCGAACGCAAGATGGCCGAACACATCGATCTGGAAAATTGGCAGTTCGGTTTTGACAGCGCAAAGCGTCGGGCCGGGCTTTGCAACTACACGAACAAGACCATCACCATCTCGCGATACTTGGTCGACATTCACACCATCGATGAATCGATGCAGGTGGTGCTGCACGAGGTTGCGCACGCGATGTGTGGCAAGCGCGACGGGCACAGTAAAAAGTGGTTGGCTACTGCAAAGTCGATCGGCTACCGGGCAGAGCGCTTCACCGGCACCGAGATCGCCCAGGAGACGGCAACCTGGGTGGGCACCTGCAAGAACGGCCACACGCACTATCGCTATCGGCAGCCGAGCCGCCCTTTGGCCTGTGGGCTATGCGGCCGAGGTTTCAGCCGGTCAAACTTGATTGTGTGGCAGCACCGGGATGAGTTAGAGCTCGAGGATTAGATCCAGGCGAGAGTGACCACGGCACCGGCAAAGAAGTTCAGCCAGATGAAAAGCTTCCAGCCGCGGTTTGCATCTTCACAGGTGGCATCGGTGATGTTCCAGTGTCGCCCGACAATCACCAGGTATGGAACTGCGGCCCAAAGTAGATTCGGCATTCCGGCTAGAGCAACGAACCCAGCGGCAATCAGATACGCAAGGAATGAGAATCGCACGGTGTTGCGAGCACCGATGACCGTGGCAATTGACGAGATGCCACCTTCTCTATCGGCTCGAACATCTTGCACCGCGCCGAATGCGTGAGAGGCAACACCCCAGAGCGTGAACGCGCCAAGGTAGAGCAAAAAGTTTGGGTTGGCCAGGTCGGCCCCGGCCAGAGAGAGCCCGAATACGGCAGGACCAACAAAGTGGCTTGCCGAGGTCAGTGAGTCGAGGAACGGCTTCTCTTTGAAGCGCAGGCCGCGAGCGCTATAGGCGATTACCGTGAATAGGAAGAAGTAGAGCCAGCCGGTTGATTCGGAGGTGCCGACGAAGGTTAGGTAGAGCACAAAAGGCACTGAACTAAATACGGCTGCAACCACGGTTAGGCGATGGAATCGCGGTTCAAGCAACGCGCCCTCGATGCCACCCTTGCGAGGGTTACGAAGGTCGCTTTCATAATCAAAGACGTCGTTGATTCCATACATGAGCAGGTTGTATGGAATAAGGAAGAAGAGTGTGCCGATAATCAGGGGAGCATCGATAACGCCGGTGCTCAGGTAATAGGCAACCGCGAAGGGGTAGGCGGTGTTGATCCAAGAAATCGGTCGCGACACCCAAAAGAGCGTCTTGATGGTTTCGATCACTTCTTCTCCGCCTGCTTTTGTTTGCGCCTAGTCATGGCCGACCAAACCGAAGGAACAATCAGCACTGCCGCAATCGTATAGGCGAAGTCTTCGATGGGAGCCAAACCAATGAACAGCCCTAAGATTTTGCTGGCGTCGTAAGCCACGATTTCCGAGGCGATAATCAGGTTGTCGAAAATGGCGGTTAGCGCGAGCATCGGCACCATCGCGACCAAGTATGCGGGCCAGCGGTTCTTAGGAACCAGCAATAGCGCGAAAAAGGAAGCAGCAATAAAAACGAGATTTAGCACGAAGTAGTTCATGATTTCGCCCCGGCTCGTTTGTCTCTTCTGCCGTGCACAAATCTGCCCAATCCGAGAAAGACCTCGAGGGTTGAATAGCAGAGCAGGGATAGGAAGAGAACTTCCTCGATCGGCAGCTCCGGAGCCAGCAGCAGACCGGTTAGCCCGACAGTTTCGCCGCGGAAAAAGATTCCATTGGCGATGCCAAAGATGTCCCAAATCAGAAAGAAGGCCACGCCTACCGAGATTGAAACGGCACCTGCGAGCCAGTCACGAAAGAAAACCAGCTTGTGCCTTCTGTCGAGGCCGACCAGCCCAAGTAGCGAAACTACGAGCGCCAACAGGTAGAGGCCCAAGTTACTTGAGGCCCTTCCAGCCGTTCTGGCCAACCGGCTTGATCTCGTTCTTGATTGGTCCTGCGC
>WLGA01000041.1 GCA_009703445.1 Actinomycetota bacterium
CAAACCGCCCACTTGAAAACGGTCAGGCCTTCTTGGCGAAGAGTTGGCCAGGTTGCAGTGCCGTCTCGAAGTTCCAGCAATGATGCGGTCATGCCAACGGCATCCCAGTGAGAGCCGTCGGAACCCCAAACGGTTGGGCTGATGCCCGGAGTTTCCGATGGGCCAACGATTGCGGCGCCTGCGCCGTCACCTAGTAGGAAGGAAATGGTGCGGTCGGTCGGGTCAATGAAATCTGAAAGCTTCTCGCCGCCGATGACAAGAACGTACTTCGCCATACCGGAACGAACCAAAGCATCCGCTTGCGCGATGCCGTAGCAGTAACCAGCACATGCAGCTGAGATGTCGAAGGCAGGTGCTGGATTGGCGCCAATCTTGTCCGCAAGAAGTGCGGCCGCCGAAGGTGTTTGATGTGGGTGGGTGATTGTGCTGAAAAGCACGGCGCCGATTTCGCTCGCTTCGATACCGGCTCCCTTTATGGCCTCGAGCGACGCTTCGACTGCCATGTCCATTAGGCTGCGATCTGCTGATGCGCGACGACGAGTGACGATTCCGGTGCGCTGGCGAATCCATTCGTCGCTTGAATCGATAGGGCCGGCGATGTCATCGTTGGTGACGGTTAGGTCTCCACGAGCTGCGCCGAGGGCATAAATGCGAGAGAACTTAACTGGAGCGTATTGCTTCAAAACTGGCTGTGTCATGGTTTCTCTATCTATGCGTGGTTTGCGATCAGCTCGAGAGCTGCGTCCAGGTTGTCAGGGGACTTGATGGCCAAGGTTTCGATGCCCGGCATCGAACGTTTTGCCAACCCGACGAGGGTTCCAGCCGGGGCCACCTCGATTAGGGCGGTAACGCCTGCTTCCACCATTGCGGCCATGCATAGGTCCCAACGAACCGGGCTCTTAACCTGGTTCACCATTAGCTCGACGAATTCAGGGCCTGAGGTGATGCTTCGCCCGCCAGCGTTGGTCCATAGCTTGGTGCTCGGATCTGAAACTGTCAAACCTGCAGCGTAAGCAGCGAGCGTCGAAACAGCAGGAGCCATGTAACGAGTGTGGAATGCGCCGGCAACCTGCAGTGGGATCACTCGAGAACCTTCTGGGCCTGAAGCCTGAAGTTCACCGATTCCAGCGGCCGAACCAGCGGCCACAATCTGTCCGCCACCGTTGTAGTTTGCAGGTTCGAGGCCTAGAGCGGAAAGGCGAGCCTCAACCGTTGCCTGGTCACCGCCCAGGATCGCAGCCATTGAGGTTGGCTCCAAGCCTGCAGCCAAAGCCATTGCATCGCCGCGTTCCTTGACGAACTTAATTCCCTGTTCGGCTGTGAAGATGCCGCTTGCCACTGCAGCGGTAATTTCCCCAACAGAATGGCCGGCAACGCCCGAAATCTTCTCTGATACTGAACCGGATAGGTCGAATAGGGCCGCTAGAGTCGCGACACCTGCCGAAACGATTAGCGGCTGTGCTACTGAGGTGTCACGGATGGTGTCAGCGTCGCTGACTGTTCCGTGGGCAATTAGGTCGATTCCCGACGCCGCTTGCATGCCCTCGATTGACGCGCGAAAAGCTGGAAGATCTAGCCAAGGAAGCATGAATCCTGGGGTCTGCGAGCCTTGGCCCGGACACACGACAACGATCATTGAGAGTTACCTTCGCTTCCTTGAATCTGTTTCACTCATAGAGCCTAAAACCATCGCGACCTGCAGGATGAACGCCTCGCGGGCGCCGGTCGCATCCCAGCCAATAATTTCGCTGATCCGCTTGAGGCGATAGCGGACGGTATTGGCATGCACAAAGAGCTCACGTGCTGTTGTCTCGAGCGATCTGCCAGTCTCTAGATAGGTCCCCAGAGTCTCAAGGAGTTCGGGTGAGTGCTCGGCTAGAGGTCGGTAAATTCGCTGGATCAGGGTCGCCTTCGCCAACATGTCACCAGCCAAGGCTCGCTCGGCAAGGAGGTCATCGGCTGCTATCGGCCGCGGCGCCTTCGGCCACGCTCTGACCACTGCGAAACCAGCGAGGGCTGCCTTGGAAGACTGGTGAGCCTGTGAAACCTCGGCAACCTCTGGCCCGAGAACCATCGCACCTGCGCCGAATAGAGGCTCCAGTGCCGTGGCCAGTTTCATGAATCCGTTGTTCGAGCCGGCTGGCACGGATGGATTTACACGCCCAAGAACAGCGATAAGGCGACTTCCGTGAATTCCAACCAGGATGTCGGCATCTTGGCGACGAACAAGTCGGCGAATGGCTTCGATGTCGACTGACTCAGATGTGTCACCGATTAGAACGGCTACGGAACCCCGAGCACGCCATCCGAGCGCAGCAATGCGAGATGAGAGTTCTTCCTCGTTTTCGCCACTCAGAATCGAATCGACAACCAGGGCTTCGAGTCTTGCATCCCACAGGCCTCGGGCCTCGGCTGCTTTCGCGTACACGTCGGCAGCCGAGAATGCGATCTCTCGTGAATATAACAAGACCGCTTCACGAAGGGTCTCGTCATGTTCGACAACGCGGTCCTCTACGACCTGCACCACAACACGGATTAGTTGAAGCGTCTCTTGCAGCGAGATTGAGCCCAGCAGCTCTCTCGGAGCGGCACTGAACACGTCAGCAGCGACCCATGGTTGAGACGCAGGATCTTTGTACCAGGCGACGAAAGACGAAATGCCCGCCTGAGCCACGAGTCCAACAGACGCGCGTCGCGAAGCGGGCATGTCTCGATACCAGGGCAGCAGGTCATCCAAGCGGTTAAGCGTGGTTGTCGCTAACTCACCCGATATCGATTTAAGCCAATCGAGGGTGGCTTGTTTAGCTTTCGCCACCAGCGTTACCTGAAGTACCTGCGGTCACATCATGCAACTGGTAGCGGTCGATTGCCATCTGAGGAACTGATGGGTCGATTTCGCCACGTGCAACTAGCTGCTCGAGAACTCGGACCACGATTGAAGGGCCGTCGATCTTGAAGAAACGACGAGCCGCAGCACGGGTGTCCGAGAAGCCGAAGCCGTCTGCACCAAGAGTCGCGAAGTCTCCCGGAACCCAAGGGCGGATCTGGTCCTGAACGGCATGCATGTAGTCGCTGACAGCAAGAACTGGACCCTCTGAACCCTGAAGCTTGCTAGTGATGTAAGCAGGCTCAACGTGCTCGTTCGGGTAAAGGAACTGACGCTCGTCGCGAGCAAGCCCGTCGCGGCGAAGTTCTGTCCATGAGGTGACCGACCAGATGTCAGCCGAAACGCCCCAGTCTTCCTGAAGTAGCTTCTGAGCTTCGTGAGCCCAAGGAACAGCTACACCAGAAGCGAGAATCTGAGCCTTGCGGCCGCTTGCCTCGTTAGTGCTGATCTTGTGCATTCCACGAAGGATGCCCTCGACGTCAACGTTCTCAGGCTCAGCGGGCTGAACATAAGGCTCGTTGTAGACGGTTACGTAGTAAATGACATTCGGGTCTGGGTGGTTTCCGCCATACATGCGCTCGATGCCGCCACGGATGATGTGACCGATCTCATAGCCGTATGCCGGGTCGTAGGCAATTACGCCGGTGTTGGTCGATGCCAGCAGCGGTGAGTGACCATCCGCGTGTTGCAGACCTTCACCGGTCAAGGTGGTTCGACCTGCTGTTGCACCGATCATGAATCCGCGAGACAACTGGTCGGTAGCCGCCCAGATTGCGTCTGCGGTGCGCTGGAAACCGAACATCGAATAGAACACGTAGAACGGGATCATGGCTTGACCCTGAGTCGCGTAGCTAGTAGCTACAGCCGTGAATCCTGCGACCGAACCGGCTTCGTTGATGCCGGTGTGCAAAATCTGACCTGAAGCGCTCTCCTTGTAGTTGAGCAGGAGTTCGCGGTCAACCGAGATGTAGTGCTGACCGTTCGGGTTGTAGATCTTGGCGGTAGGGAAGAATGCATCCATGCCGAAGGTGCGCGCCTCATCAGGGATGATTGGAACGATGCGCTCACCGAACTCAGGCGACTTAAACAAGTCCTTCAGAAGACGAACGAAGGCCATGGTGGTCGCCACTTCTTGAGTGCCAGAACCGCCCTTTGCGACCTTATAAGTGCTCTCTTCAGGAAGCTTAAAGTCAACGTACTTGCTGCGGCGCTCTGGAAGGTAGCCGCCAAGTTCGCGACGACGTTCGTGCATGTATTCGATTTCTGGAGCGTTTTGTCCAGGGTGGAAGTATGGCGGCTGGTAAGGGTTTTCCTCGAGCTGCGCATCCGTGATTGGAATGTGAAGTTCGTCGCGGAAACCCTTGAGGTTGTCCAAGGTCATCTTCTTCATCTGGTGAGTCGCGTTGCGGCCCTCGAATGACTTACCAAGGGTGAAGCCCTTGATGGTCTTCGCCAAAATAACTGTTGGCTGACCCTTGTGCTCCATGGCAGCCTTGTATGCCGCGTAGACCTTCTTATAGTCGTGGCCTCCGCGCTTTAGACCCCAGATCTCATCGTCAGTGAGGTGCTCGACGAGCTTTGCCGTGCGCGGGTCACGGCCGAAGAAGTTCTCGCGCACGAATGCGCCATCTTCGGTCTTGTAGGTCTGGTAGTCGCCATCCGGGGTCGAGTTCATGAGCTCAACAAGTGCGCCATCGACGTCATTCTTGAGCAGGGTGTCCCACTCGCGGCCCCATACGACCTTGATGACATTCCAGCCAGCACCGCGGAAGAAGCTCTCGAGCTCCTGGATGATCTTGCCGTTACCTCGAACCGGACCATCAAGACGCTGAAGGTTGCAGTTCACAACGAAAGTAAGGTTGTCCAGCTTGTCGTTAGCAGCGAGCTGAAGCGCACCGCGTGATTCGACCTCATCTAGCTCGCCATCGCCAAGGTAGGCCCAGACGTGCTGCTCGGCGGTGTCCTTGAATCCGCGACCGGCAAGGTAGCGGTTGAACTGCGCCTGGTAAATCGCGTTAATTGGGCCGATTCCCATCGAAACGGTAGGGAACTGCCAGAACTCAGGCATCAAGCGTGGGTGTGGGTAAGACGACAAGCCGCCACCCGCGTGTGACTTCTCTTGGCGGAAGCCATCAAGCTGCTGCTCACTCAAACGACCTTCGAGGAAGGCGCGAGCGTATGGGCCAGGAGAAGCGTGGCCCTGGATGAAGATCTGGTCGCCGCCAGATGGGTGGTTCTGGCCCTTGAAGAAGTGGTTGAAGCCGACTTCGTAAAGTGATGCTGAAGATGCGAAGGTTGAGATGTGTCCGCCGACACCGATGCCAGGGCGCTGCGCGCGGTGAACGAGCATCGCGGCATTCCAGCGCATCCAAGCGCGGTAAGTGCGTTCTACCTTTTCGTCACCAGGGAACTCCGCCTCATTCTCAGGCGCGATGGTGTTGATGTAGTCGGTGGTTGGAACCATCGGCACATTCAACTGAAGTTCGTGAGAGCGACGCAGCAGGTTCAGCATGATCTCGCGAGCGCGACCACGGCCGTGAACTCGAGCGATAGCATCGAGCGACTCTAGCCACTCGCTGGTTTCCTGTGGGTCTTGGTCAGGGGTGTTGACCGCAAATGCATCCTGGTTGTTAATGGACACCGACATCCTCTTTCGTGGGGGATGGACAAAGATTAACGAAAAGCTTTGGTAAAGCCTCATAAGAGTTTATGCCGACATGGGGAAGCATTTGTGTGTTTTGCTAGTTCAGAGTTGAAAAGACTTATGCCAATTTTTGTAGAACGGACTAAATCATGACCTTGATCATCGGCGACCACGCTCCAGACTTCGAGCTAGCCAACCAGTATGGCGAAACCGTCAAGCTAAGCGACTTCCGAGGCAAGAAGCCCGTAGTGCTTGTCTTTTACCCACTTTCTTTCTCGGGCATCTGCACCGGAGAACTTTGTGAGATCCGCGACAACTTTGCAAAGTTCGACAAGGAGAACGTAGAGCTCTTGGCCATCTCCGTTGACTCGAAGTACGTGCAGAAGCAGTTTGCCGAGCACGAGGGCTACAAGTTCTCTGTCCTTGCTGACTTCTGGCCACACGGTGCCGTTGCGCAGGCATACGGTGTGTTCCTCGAGGAAGCCGGCATCTCAAACCGTGCGACTTTCGTGATCAACACCGATGGTGAACTGGTTGCGAAGTTCGTGACCGCTCCAGGTCAAGCTCGTAGCCTGGATGAGTACGACCGCGCATTGGCAAGCCTCTAGAGGATTCGCCAAAAGGCTGCGAAATGTTGTAGTCTTTTCTGGTTGCGGTTCGCCGCAGCCCTCGAAAGAGGGGCCTTTAGCTCAGCTGGTAGAGCGCCACGCTTACACCGTGGATGTCATCGGTTCGATCCCGGTAGGGCCCACAAACGGTAAATGCCGGGGTGCGTAAGCACCCCGGCATTACTATTTACCTATGGATTCCGAACAACTATTTCCGCCGACTCCGCGTGCTCTCAATGACGCTGAACTGCAGGAAGTACTTGACCGCGCAAAGGCCGACGGTGGCGGAATTCTTGCAGCGATGCAGATTCTTGAGGCACAGGCCCAGCTCCGCGAAACAGATAAATCTGAGCTTCGCGCATGGCAGGCGAAACAGGCGGAACTTGGTTCCGAAGAAGAGATCGCAACCGAACTCGATGAGGTACTCGCGGTTCGACAATTTGAAGGTGAGCCAGAGACCGTAATCCAAGTTGTCGAGCCGGAACCAGCTTCCGTAATCCAAATTGTCGAATCGGAGCCCAAGCCGAAGATCCAGGAAGCCGTCCGAGAGTCTCCTGTTGAAGTGGTCGTTCAGACCAAGCGCTTAGCGAAGGATCCATCATCAAGCCAATTCTGGGTTTGGCTTCCAATCTCGGGATCACTGCTTCCATTTGGCCTTGCCCTTTGGCTGCGCAGCTTGGGTCTAACCTTCGAACAATCACTAACCGCGGTCTTGCTAGGTATCTTTGCATCAGCGGGTGTCGTGGCCGTTGGTGCCATCGCCGGAAAACGTTCCTCTTTGCCGACTCTCGTGCTGTCTAGAGCAGCATTTGGTGTCTTCGGAAATCTAGGCCCCGCAGTCATCCTGGTTTTGTCACGGCTGTTCTGGGCACTCGTTCTCGTGACCCTCGGCTACCTTCTTATCGCGCAGAACCTCACCACGACTGCAAACATGTCTGGTGGTTCGGAGCCAATTTCTTGGATAGCCGTAGCAGTGCTAGTTTTCGTTGTCTTGGGCTCCGCTGTGCTTTCATCCGTGGGAGGAAAGACACTCGTTTGGGCTCAGCGCCTCAGCGGAGGGCTAGGCATCATCACAGCTATTTCATTGGCTGGAGCCAAATTGAGCACCTCCGGTTTTGCCGACGAAGTCGGTCAATCGGGATCATGGCTTCGGGCATTGGGCGCGGGAGTCGTCATCTTTGCAATCTTCGGTCTGGCCTGGTCCTCTGCCTCATCCGACTATGCGAGCGGACTTCCGGTGAATGTTCGAGGCTGGAAGGTTGCCGGGTGGGCTTTGCTTTCCATGGGTGTGGTTCCGGCGGTGCTTGCCATCCTGGCGCTTCTAGCCTTTGGCACTCTCACGGATGCAGATTTTGCATCTTCGTTCAACGGATTAGTCGCGGGTTCCTCACTATCTACTCTCGCCGTGGCCGTTCAGATTTCGCTGATTTTCACGCTGGTCACCACAATCGCAATGTCCCTAAGGTCTTCGAGCATGAGCTTCGAGTCGATTCAGCTGAAGTTCAAAGCTTCGATAGCCACACCGATCATCGCGGTCTTGGCCGTTTCGTTTGCGGTGCTCGGGTTCTCATACTTGGGGGCAAGCGGTTTTTGGTTCAATCTGAAGGGCTATGCGCTTTTCCTAGCCGTTCCGGTCGCAGCCTGGTCGGGTGTTTTTGTCTCAGATGTGTTGATTCGCCGAATTGCATATCACGAAGTGTCTCTGAGCCGCAACTACGGTTTTTATAAGGCCGTAAATATCACCAACACTGCGGGTTGGTTGCTTGCTGTGGCTCTTGGATGGGGTCTACTTAAGAGCGATTTGGTTGAATTTAGCTGGCTTGGCTTCCTTGCCGATTTGTCCTCAAACGCCGAGTTTTGGGCTCAAAGCAATTTCGGTGTCGTAATTACATTCGCCGTAGGACTGTTGCTTCCGGTTTTCTTTGGGATCCCACGTGTTAAACGTCAAGAGCAAGAAGTGCTGGCCATTGAGGCCCGCAGAAACGATCTAAGAGACGTATTGGGGTTGGTTGATTAATGGCCGTTGTTTTGCGAGAGCTGCTTGAGAGCCTGGATGAATTTTGGCCGATCACCGGAGCCGATGACTGGGATGCGCCTGGGTTAGTTTGCGGTTCCCTCAATAGCCGGGTCTCGAGGATTCTCCTAACCGTGGACGTCACCGACGAAATAGTCGAAGAGGCAGTAGCGGGTGGGTTTGATTTGATCATCGCGCACCATCCGCTGCTTTTGCGCGGCGTCAAGTCTGTTTCGGAGAACAGCTCCAAAGGAGCAGTTCTTGCCAAAGCTATTCGAGCGAACATTTCCATTTATGCCGCTCATACCAATGCGGATATCGTGCCAAGAGGGGTATCAGCAGCCTTGGCAGCGTCTTTCGGCCTTTTGAACGTTCGGCCGTTAGTTGAGACAGGCCCACAAACCGGGCACGGTCGCATCGGGTCCTTGAGTAACGACCTCACACTCGGTGAACTTGCCCAAGCTATCGCGCGCAAGCTGCCATCTACGGCCACCGGAGTTCGCGTCGCGGGTTCGTTTGAATCGCCGGTTCGAAGCGTTGCCCTTTGCGGTGGAGCGGGGGACTCCTTGATTGAGGATGCTTACGCGAGCGGGGCAGACGTCTACATAACTTCCGACCTGCGTCACCACCCAGTGCAGGAGATTCTTGAGAGAGCCCGAGCGGAAGGGCGTTCATTCTCCCTTATCGACATTTCTCACTGGGCGGCGGAATGGATCTGGCTCGAATGGGCAGCCGCGGACATCCA
>WLGA01000042.1 GCA_009703445.1 Actinomycetota bacterium
CGGGTGAGTTCGGCTACGTCGCCGGTGAGATTTAGAGTTACGGAAGCCATACAACGAGCCTAACTTGTAACCTTATAGGTATGACTCAGGCAAGCTTTCTAGATTCACGCGCATGGGGCCTCGGCCTCGCAACCACCGCAAACGACGGAACCATTCTCGATGTTTGGTATCCATCGCCAGCTCTGGGCAGCGCTCCGGCAGCTGCCGCGCTGAGCGAAGAATTGCAGGCCCTTGCTGGCAAGGATGACCGCCGCCGCGTCACCATCGAAATATTAAAAACCGAGGTTGACCTAACCGCTCCGGTTGCCGGCACAGCCGATGCCTACCTGCGCCTGCACTTGCTTTCGCACCTAATCGTGAAGCCAAACACCATCAACTTGGATGGCCTAATTCCTAATCTCCCGATCGTGGCATTCACCAACGTTGGCCCGATTGCCCTTGCGGATCTAGAAGAACTTCGCCCAGCGCTAACCCGCCAGGGAATCAGCGTTTATGCCATCGACAAGTTCCCTCGCCTGGTTGACTATGTCACCCCTGCCAAGGTTCGTATTGCGGATGCTTCTCGAGTTCGCCTGGGTGCGCACCTGAGCCCAGGCACCACAATCATGCACGAGGGCTTCGTGAACTTTAACGCTGGCACTCTCGGCAACTCGATGGTCGAGGGTCGCATTTCGCAGGGCGTTGTCGTCGGCGACGGCGCAGACATCGGCGGTGGCGCATCAATCATGGGCACATTGTCTGGTGGCGGCAAGGAGCGCGTGGCAATCGGCGCACGTGCGCTGCTCGGGGCAAACGCCGGAGTTGGAATTTCAATCGGCGACGACACCGTGGTTGAGGCTGGCCTCTATGTAACCGCCGGAACCAAGGTCACCATCATCGATGGCACCGAGGAGCGCGTCATGAAGGCTGCCGAACTATCGGGTCAGCCAAGTCTCTTGTTCCGTCGCAACTCTCTCACCGGTCGCGTCGAAGTGGTCGGTCGCAAGGGCGAAGGAATTCAGCTCAACTCGATGCTGCACGGCTAGAATCCCAGCCGCGCTCTGGCAGGGGCTGTGCACCGAGCATCACTGGCGCAGGACCCTGAGGCAAAACTACGCCAATCGGCTTGAATGAACGTGGCAAAACTGCTCCGGCCGGGAAAGTGGCCAACAAAGAGTGGTCTTCCCCACCGCCGATAACCCAATCGCTCGGGTTCGCATCGATTGCGCGGGCCGCTTCTTCTAGAACAGCCTCAAAACCCTGCAGCTGCAGCGCATCAATCTGAATAGTCACGGATGATGCCTTGGCGATTCTGGCGGCATCGCGCGCGAGGCCATCCGAGAGGTCAAGCATTGCCGTGGCACCCGCGGTTGCGGCGGCTACTCCGGCTTGAATCGGCGGCTTTGGACGGCGTTGAACATTGACCAGGTCGTCGTAGGCGGACACCGCATCGCGATTGCCACTCTGCAGCAAGTCCAAGCCGGCCGCTGCGCGCCCCAGGGTGCCGGCTACGGCGAGAATGTCGCCAACCTGCGCTCCAGAACGAAGCACTGGTTCCCGGCCTTCTAGCGAGCCGTGGGCAGCCACCGAGATCATTACCTGATCACTGGCGGCAAGGTCTCCTCCGACTACTCCGCAGCCAGGTGCGAGCGCTAGGCAGGCGGCCTTCAACCCATCGGCAAAGTGTTCAAGCCAAGTGACCTGAGTCGTTCCGGGCACTGAAAGCGCGACCACGAGGGCGGTTGGAACTGCGCCCATTGCCGCAACGTCGGCGAGATTGCTGGCAACGGCTTTCCAGCCGAGGTCATAGCCGGTAGACCAGTCGAGTTTGAAGTCGTGACCCTCGATGAGGGTGTCTGTGGTTACCGTGAAGCGCCCATCCGGGGCCGAGATCACGGCCGAGTCATCGCCTGGCCCGACCAAAGCATGCTCGGATGGGTTTAGTCGCGCGATGGTGCGCTTAAGCGCTTCGTTTTCGCCGACCTGGGCAACGGTTTCTAGATTTGACACACTGTTAGCCTATTCTCGATGAAGATTTCACGCACCGCTCTCGCGCTATTGGCCGGCATTGCCCTAGCCGGCGCGCTTTCTGCCTGCACCGCAACCGTCAGCCTCGAGGCTGCCGCCGACTCGAATAACCCCGCTTGCGCTGAAGTTTCGGTTCGTCTTCCAGATCAGGTAGCCGAACTGACGAAGCGCGCGACCGATGCTCAAGCAACCGGCGCCTGGGGAAACCCGACCGCCGTGCTTTTGCGCTGCGGGCTACCGCCGGTGGAGGTTAGCGAACTCCCTTGCGTGACAGCAAACGGAGTCGACTGGCTCGTGGATGAAAGTGCCAAACCTAGTTATCGCTTCATCACCTTCGGCCGAAACCCGGCCACAGAGGTAATTGTTGACTCGACAAAGGCCGCGGGAGTGACCGCGCTGAGCGATTTGAGCAGTGCGATTCAGAGCATTGAAGCGACCAAGGAATGCTCCACCGTCACGAACTAGCTCTTGTTTAGGGCCAGATGAATTAATTCGTCGATTAGGTCGGCATATTCAATGCCCGATGCCTGCCAAAGTGACGGGAACATCGACAATGGCGTGAAGCCAGGCATCGTGTTGATCTCGTTTACGAAGAAGCCGTCGGCGGTCAAGAAGAAGTCGACTCGAGCCAACCCTTCACAACCAAGTGACTTAAAGGCTCGGCGAGCGATTGACTGCATCTCGGCCAATTCAGCCTCGGTTAGCTTGGCCGGAATGATTAGGTCGACCGAGTCTTCATCCTGGTATTTAGCTTCGAAGTCATAGAAGTCGCGACCGGTAACCACAATCTCACCGGCGATCGAAACACGCGGTTCATCTGAACCTCGACCCGAGATGACCGCGCACTCTACTTCGCGGCCGACCAGACCCTTTTCGACTACCAATTTGTTGTCATTCTCGAAGGCCAATTTGGCGGCCGCCTTGAACTCTGACATGTCCTTGACCTTTGAGACACCAACCGATGAACCGGCGCGGGCCGGCTTCACAAACAGTGGCAAACCGCCGAGCCCGGCAACGGCCTCGAGAGCCGCGGTCGGGTTGGTCAACCAGTCGCGCTGGTGAATCACAACGTGCGGGGTGACCGGAACACCAGCGGCCTCAAACAGCGCCTTGGTGAACTCTTTGTCCATGCCCGCAGCCGAAGCCAAAACCCCATTGCCCACGTACGGCAAACCGAGCAACTCTAGGTAACCCTGCAGTGTGCCATCCTCGCCGAATGGGCCGTGCAGCACCGGGAAAACCACGTCTACCTGACCGAGTGAACTGCGCGCGCCGGTAATATCTAGACGCGTAATTTCGCGGCTGCCATCCATAGCGAATTCGATTCGAGAGCCCTCATCCTGGACGGTGGCAAGCTCGCCCTTTCGAAGCGCCCACTTTGCAGCATCGTCTGCGGCAGGCACGAAAACACCCTGCTTGGTGATGCCCACCGGGATGACGTTGTACTTGCTGCGATCGATCGCACCGAGCACGCCGGCAGCCGTTGCGCAAGAAATCGAGTGCTCGCTTGATCGCCCACCAAAGAGCAGAACCAGGTTTAGCTTCGCCATGGCTACTCGCCTACCGGGCCATCGGTTTCGTGAGTTAGGTGCGGGGCGATGTCCTTAGGGTTCATCTTGCCCTCGAGCACCAACTGGACCTGCTCAACGATTGGCATCGAAACGCCCTTGGCGCTGGCCAGCTGAAGAATAGGCGCAACCGAAGAAAGGCCCTCTGCGGTCTGAGACATGCGGCGAAGCACCTCGCGAAGCGTGTAGCCCTTGCCGAGCATCTCACCCGCCTTGTGGTTTCTAGACAGTGGCGATTCCGAGGTGGCGATCAAGTCGCCAAGACCGGCGAGACCAACCATGGTGGTGGCCTTGGCGCCATAGGCAACGGCAAAGCGAGAGATTTCGGCAAGTCCACGGGTCATGATCGAAGCCTTGGTGTTCTCGCCGTAGCCGACGCCGTTCACGATTCCGATGGCGACAGCGATCAGGTTCTTCAGGATGCCGCCGAACTCGGTGCCGATGACATCCTTGTTGATAAACGTGGTGAAGTATTCGTTGGTCGCGGCCTTGGCAACTGCCTCAGCAGCGGTCTTATTGGTCGAAGCGGCAACCGAAGCGGCTGGCTGACCCTGGGCGATTTCTAGAGCCAGGTTCGGGCCCGAAACCACTGCAATCTGCCCCTCCGGGAAACCGGTCACCGAAGAAATAACCTCGCTCATGCGCAGACCGGTGTCTTTCTCGACACCCTTCATAAGGCTGACCAGGATGGCGTCCTTCGGCAACAACGGACCCCACTCCTGAAGGTTTCCGCGAAGCGACTGCGATGGCACCGAGAGGAACACTAGCTCTGCGCCTTCGAGCACTGTCGCGACATCCGTGTTGGCAGTTAGCGACTTTGGCAGGTGAATGCCGGGCAGGTAGTCACCGTTGCGGTGATCCTGGTTGATCTCATCGGCCACGTCCTCGCGACGTGCCCAAAGGACAACCTGGTTCTCAGGGTTGTCTGCCAAAACCTTGGCGAAGGTGGTGCCCCAGCTGCCTGCACCCATCACGGCAATCTTTGCCATTAGTTCTTCGCTTTCTTGTCGTTCTTTTTGAAGTTTCCGGTCTGCGACTGACCGTGATTTACCGGGTCCCAGAGCTCTTGTGGCGGAACGGTCCCGCGCAACTGGGCCACCAGTTCGGTGATGGTTCGCATCACCAATTCGGTTGCCTCGTGGACCTCGGCCGGAGTTAGTTTCTTGCCGCGATAGGCCGATAGGTCGATTTCATCGCCGACCACCAGGCGAACCGGCTTCCAGAAACCCGGGCGGAACTTTGCCCCGTACTGCGGCAAGATCATTTCGCTGCCCCAGTGTGCAATCGGGAAGACCGGCACATTTGTCTCTAGCGCCAGGCGAACGGCACCGGTCTTGCCGCGCATCGGCCAGAGGTCTGGGTCGCGGGTCAAGGTGCCTTCGGGGAAGATCGAGATGCAGTGACCGGCATCCAAGTATGAGTGTGCCGCGCGAAGCGGTTCGTCATTGCGCTGTCCGCCGCGGTAGATCGGAATCTGACCGGCTGCTCGAAGCACTGGGCCGACGACCGGCACCTTGAACAGGCTGCCCTTGGCCAAGAAGTGTGGTGCTCGCCTCATGATCACATAGACGAAATAGGCCATCGCCAAAGCATCAACGTTGGTCACGTGGTTCGAAACCAAAACGTATGCGCCCTTCTTAGGCAGCTTCTCTTGTCCGGTGGCAACCACCTTGAAAAGCGTGCGAACCAAAGGGATCAGAATCGATGCGATTAGCACCAAAACAAAGTGACGCTCGCTCGGATTGATCTTCGGCATTCGAAGATATTCGCGATTGGTCTTCTTGGCCACGCTCAGGCCTATTCGCTGTAGGTGAAGTCGGCTCCGAGGTCGGTGAGCTTCTGCAAGAAGTGCTCGTAACCTCGTGAGATTAGCTGAACGTTGGTGACGTTTGAGGTGCCCTTCGCAGCCAGTGCGGCAACCATGTGGCTGAATCCACCGCGAAGGTCAGGAACTCGGATGTCGGCAGCGTGCAAAGGTGTCGGGCCAGAAATAACCGCCGAGTGGTTGAAGTTGCGCTGGCCGAATCGGCAGGCGGTGCCACCCAAGCACTCCTTGTAAATCTGGATTTGAGCACCCATCTGAACCAAAGCGTCGGTGAAACCAAAGCGGTTCTCATAGACGGTCTCGTGAATAATCGAAAGACCCTTGGCCTGGGTTAGAGCAACCACAAGCGGCTGCTGCCAGTCGGTCATGAAGCCGGGGTGCACATCGGTTTCGAGCACAACCGGCTTGAGGTCGCCACCAGGGTGCCAGAAGCGGATTCCGTCATCCTCGATTTCAAATGCTCCGCCGACCTTGCGGTAGACGTTCAAGAAGGTGGTCATGTCTTGCTGACGCGCGCCGCCGACGAAGATGTTTCCGTTGGTTGCCAATGCGGCACAGGCCCATGAGGCCGCCTCGTTGCGGTCAAAGATTGCTCGGTGCGAGTAGCCCTTTAGTTCGCTGACGCCCTCGATGCGAATGACGCGGTCGGTGTCTACCGAGATGATCGCGCCCATCTTCTGCAAGATGGCGATTAGGTCCATGATCTCTGGCTCGATGGCTGCGCCCGAAAGCTCGGTGAGGCCCTCGGCGCGAACCGCGGTCAAGAGCACCTGCTCGGTTGCACCAACCGAAGGGTAAGGCAGTTTGATCTTGGCGCCGTGCAGACCCTTAGGCGCAGACAAGCGGGTGCCGTTTTCAAGCTCTTCGATAACCGCACCGAAGTTGCGAAGCACCTCGAAGTGGAAGTCGATTGGTCGGTCGCCAATGTGGCAGCCACCTAGGCCTGGGATGAATGCCTCGCCCAAACGATGAAGCAGTGGACCACAGAACAAGATTGGGATGCGCGATGAACCAGCGTGGGCATCGATGTCGGCCATACGTGCCGAGGCAACCTTGGTTGGGTCAAGAGTCATTACGCCGTCTGCGGCGTGCTCGATTACAACGCCGTGCAGTTGAAGCAAGCGAGAAACGATCTCTACGTCGCTGATGAACGGAACATCCTTGAGAACGCTGGCTGATTCGCCAAGCAGTGCGGCAACCATGGCCTTGGTGACCAGGTTCTTGGCGCCCTTTACGTCAACGCGACCGACAAGTGGCTTGCCACCGTGAACGGTGATCTGACTCATGGGTCTCCTTAGTGCTTCGCTGGCAAGGTTTTAGGCATCCAGCTCGGACGCTTTGCCTCGAAATCGGTGATTGCTTGCTCGTCTCGCAGGGTGAGCCCGATGTCATCCAAGCCCTCTAGCAGACGCCATTTAGTGTATTCGTCAATGTCGAAGTGCACCGATAGGTCGCCAATCGTGGCGGTCTGGTCGATCAGATTGATGGTGATTGATGAACCTGGGTTGGCCTCTAGAGCGGCCCAAAGCTTTTCGGTGTCGGCGTCGGTGATCTCGCCGGCGATGAGGCCCTGCTTGCCCGAGTTGCCGCGGAAGATGTCGGCGAACTTGGATGAAAGCACACACTTGAAGCCGTAGTCTCGAAGCGCCCAGACGGCGTGCTCACGGCTAGAACCGGTTCCGAAGTCAGGGCCAGCGACCAAAACTTCGGCGTTCTTGTATGCATCCTGGTTCAACACGAACTCAGGGTCATTGCGCCAAGCAGCGAATAGAGCGTCTTCGAAGCCGGTCTTGGTGATGCGCTTTAGATAAACCGCCGGGATGATCTGGTCGGTGTCAACATTGCTGCGGCGAAGCGGTGCGCCGACGCCGGTGAAAACTTCAAACTTTTCCATTAGTTGGCCTCCGCTGAGTCGATTAGGTCTGCCGGTGCCGAGAGGGTTCCGCGAATCGCGGTGGCTGCGGCTACCAAAGGTGAAACGAGGTGGGTGCGAGCACCCTTGCCCTGGCGACCTTCGAAGTTTCGGTTAGAGGTTGAAGCCGAGCGCTCCCCCGGTGCCAACTGGTCTGGGTTCATGCCGAGGCACATCGAGCAACCGGCGAAACGCCACTCGGCTCCGAAGTCTTTGAAGATCTTGTCTAGACCCTCTGCTTCGGCCTGCAGGCGAACCTTCGCTGAACCAGGCACGACCATGAAGCGAACTCCTTCGGCCTTGGTCTTGCCCTCGATGATCGCTGCAGCTGCTCGCAAGTCTTCGATGCGGCTGTTGGTGCAAGAACCAAGGAACACGGTGTTCACCGCGATGTCCTTCATCTTGGTGCCCGGGGTTAGATCCATGTATTCCAAAGCGCGAATCGCCGCTGCCTTGTCGTTCGGGTCGCTGAAGTCATCCGGGCTAGGCACCGAGGCATTCAGGCTGATGCCCTGGCCAGGGTTGGTGCCCCAGGTAACGAACGGGTCGAGGGTGTTTGCGTCAAGGAACACCTCGGCATCGAACTTGGCACCCTCATCGGTAGGCAGGGTGTTCCAGTAGGCGATTGCTTCATCCCAGTCGGCGCCCTGTGGAGCGTGCGGGCGACCCTCGAGGTAGTCGTAGGTGATCTGGTCGGGCGCGACCATACCGGCACGAGCACCGGCCTCGATTGACATGTTGCAGATGGTCATGCGGGCTTCCATCGAAAGCGCACGGATGGCGCTGCCGCGGTATTCGAGCACATAGCCCTGGCCGCCGCCGGTGCCGATCTTGGCAATCACGGCAAGGATGATGTCCTTCGCGGTGACGCCCGGGCGAAGTGTGCCTTCAACGTTGATTGCCATGGTCTTGAACGGCTGAAGCGGAAGGGTTGAGGTGGCAAGCACATGCTCGACCTCTGAGGTGCCGATGCCCATCGCCAAGGCGCCAAAAGCGCCGTGGGTTGAAGTGTGTGAGTCGCCACAAACCACGGTGATGCCAGGCATGGTCAAACCGAGCTGCGGGCCAACTACGTGGACAATTCCCTGCTCTGCGTCACCGAGCGAGTGGATGCGAACACCGAACTCCTTGGCATTCTCGCGCAGGGCATTGATCTGGGTGCGGCTGGTGATGTCGGCAATCGGCTTGTCGATATCCCAGGTAGGAGTGTTGTGGTCTTCGGTCGCGATGGTCTGGTCGAGGCGGCGAACCGGGCGGCCGGCGAGGCGGAGGCCATCGAAGGCCTGTGGGCTGGTGACCTCGTGAACTAGGTGCAGGTCGATGTAGAGCAGGTCGGGCGAACCATTTTCACCCTTGGCGACCAAGTGGTCGTTCCATACCTTTTCGGCCAGAGTTAACGGCTTATTTGTCATACAAACACCTCAAAACGATTGAACTAAAAGTTTACCGCGCGAGCAGGCGGA
>WLGA01000043.1 GCA_009703445.1 Actinomycetota bacterium
CGGAGTCGGTCTTTTCTCAGGCGCATTAGCGGCTAAGTTTGGCAATGATCTGCGCATCACCTCGGTCGAATCATTCCGCCAGGCAACCGATGACGCAACCCTGAACCTGGCTGACCTAGCCAAGGCCAAGGCGGTTTGTGCACCGGTTGAGCGTTTCCTCAACGAGCGCGTAGGCAACCTCGACAAGGGGGGCAAGGCTGTTAGCCCGCGCAACTCAACAATCATCCTTGACCCTCCTCGTGCGGGTGCCGGCGCCAAGGTTGTCGGGCAGATTCTCGAGATCCAGCCGAAGCACATTGTCTATGTCGCTTGCGACCCGATTGCTCTAGCCCGTGACCTAAAGCCGCTAATCGAGGGCGGTTACGAGCTGAAGACTCTTCGTGCGTTCGATCTTTTCCCACACACCCACCACGTCGAAGCGGTGGCAAGTTTGGTTCGCAAATAGGCGATGAACGTCCATCCTCAACTCGACGTAGCGCAACCGGTTTGCGTTGCGATTGTTGACGACCACGACGCCGTGCGTTTTGGGCTACGTGGTGCGTGCGAGGATGCGGGATTCACTTTCTGCGGAGGAGCCGGCACGGTTGCCGAGCTGATGATGATGCGCAACCCGCTTGGTTGCGACGTTGTTGTGCTCGACCTTTCGCTAGCCGACGGCTCTCACGTTGAAAACAACGTCAAGACCATCATTGAAGCTGGCGCTCAGGTGCTCGTCTTCAGCATCGCCGATAAGGCAGCGTTGGTATCAGCCGCGCTTCGAGCCGGTGCGGCAGGCGTGGTCAAGAAATCACAAAGCATGGCCGATTTGATGAACAACATTCAGCTCGTGGCCAACGGTGTTTATGTGAACAGCCCCGAGGCCGCTGCGGCCATCGATGCCGACTTCCACTTCAAGGAACAAGCCAACCTCTCGCCTAGAGAGCGTCAGGTTCTTGGCCTTTACGCCTCTGGATTCGCGCTTAAGCAGGTTGCCTTTGAGCTCGGCGTTAGCTACAGCACCGTCAAAGAGCACATCGATCGAGTGCGAAGCAAGTATTCGAGCATTGGCCGCCCGGCCGGAACCAAAACCGAACTCTATTTGCGAGCCGTCGAGGATGGGGTAATCGATGGCGAATCTCTCTAAATGGAATCCGTTTAACTTCATTTCCGACAGCGGGCCGGAGCGTTTCGCAGTCGGCCGTGTAAACATCCTGTTGGCGCGAATCTTTGCCATCGGAGGTCTCGCAGTAGGTCTCCAAATGTTGTTGAATGCCTGGGGCCAACGCGAGCTTTTGAGCCCATGGTTTTTCTGGCTCGGATTTGTATCGGTTGCGGCCGGCCAGCTCGGCTTGATTTACGGAGCATTCTTCTCGGGTAAGAACTACTTTTGGCAGCGGTGGTATGCCAACTCAATCGGTCTCGTAATCGTCACCTGGTTTTTCGCAGTTCCACCTGGCACAGACCTCGGCGAAAATTTCTACCCGTGGGCCTGGTGGGGAGTGGGGCTAGCAGCGGTCGCCTGGATCGCTGGCTTACCTCCCGTGGCTGCAATAGGACTATTCGTGGCTCTTGACGTCTACTGGTTCGTCGCTCGATTCTCTCCAAGTTATGGTGCCGCGGAGTTGTGGCTTAATGTTCAGGACACCCTGCTGACTTTCCTCTTCGCGGCCGTGCTGGGTTCACTCATTTTGGTCACCAGGTATGAAGCGGCGAAAGTTGACCTTGCTTCTGAACGCAAGTTAGCGGCTGCCGCTGATCAGGCTCGTGCCGAAGCGGCCATCCGCGAGAAGGCTCGACTTGATGCACTGGTGCATGACAAAGTTCTAACTACCCTGCTTCTGGCAGCAAAGGCATCCACTCCCGAGGAGCGAGAGTCTGTGGTCGGGATGGCCATAAGCGCAATAACGGCGCTTAATTCGGTGCCACATGAATCCTCCGATTCGAGAATCAACGGCTCTAGCCTCTTTGCCGCTCTCGAAAAGATTGCCTTGGCTCAATTGGGTGATTTGGCTGTAACTAGAACTGAGATCGATACTGTTTGGGTGCCCGAAACCGTCGCCACAGCACTTTCGGCGGCTATGCTCCAAGCTATTGCCAACTCCCAACTCCACGCCGGAACAGGGGCTAATCGCGAGCTTCATCTCAAGGGTCACAAAAACGGCCTAAAAATCGTCATCAAGGATGATGGTCGTGGTTTCAGAATGTCTCGAGTTCCTAAGAATCGACTTGGCATTCGAGTTTCAATCGTTGAGCGCCTCGAAAGCGTTGGAGGTCGTGCGTTTATCGACAGCCGACCAGGCGCTGGAGCCAACATCATCCTCGAGTGGGGCACAGATGCTTAAAGTCCCGACCTGGATCCTTAGTCTCTTCGGCCTGCTTTTCGGTTTGTACCATGCAGTGCTAGGAGTTATCTGGATCAGCGATAACGATCGTCCTGAGCTAGTGGTTCTCGCTTTGATTGCCTATCTCGCTGTGCTTGCAGCGACACTCAACATTCGCAAGACCAGAGAAATGTCTCACAGGTTGGCCTGGGTCAACATTGCAGTATGTGCACTAATCCCGATCGCAATCCAATCCCAGCTTGATCCCTCGCACCTCGGCGATTATGCAACCTGGTACGTCTTGGGCGTCGGCACAATTCTCGCCACCACAGCGGTTCGCGGTCGTCGTGCCGAAGCTTGGATTGGCTTGGCCATCCTGATTATTGAAATCGCCATCTGGGGCGGCGTCGCGAGCTTGGCAAGCACCGGGCTCCCTGGAGTCTTGTCGCTTATGGTTACCGGTCACGCTGTTTCACTCGGAGTCAGTCGAGCGGTGAAGAATGCTCAGGAGCTTAATCGCAAGGCTGCGTTGACTGCTATTGAAACAGCTTCCATCGAGGCGGCCGGTCAGGTGCGCTCAAACCTTCTGGAAAAAACTCTGCGCACCGCACTTCCTGCCTTGAACCTAATTGCGGCATTGGGAGGAAACCTGGATGCCGACCAAAAGCGTGAGGCGCTCTTGATGGAGGCCGGTCTCCGCGATGAGATTCGCGGTGAATCCTTGCTCAATGATGAGGTTCGCCTCGCAATCAAAGAGGCTCGAACTCGCGGGGTCGAAGTGCTGGTTCTTGACGAAGGCGGCTTGCAAGATCTTCCATCGCAGCAAGTCGACGACCTGCTTGCCCGCGTTGCACGAAGCATCAAATTGGTCGAGTCTGGCCGACTCACAATCAGATCACCAAAGGGCGAGGACTGGAAAATCACGGTGGTGGCCGTGCGCCCCGGTGCTCCCGCACCAGACATCTGGCTGAAGCTGAGTTAAATGCGAAAGGTGGCTCCTAAGAGCCACCTTCACAATCCCCAACGAGAGTCTCACGACTCTCTCCCCAGTTGATCTGACCTATCCCCTATAGATGGCAAACCAACTTGCATTTCTAGTATGCCGAACTGTTCGCGGACGCGAAGGGGGATAGGTATCCCCTCTTTGGGGGATGCGTGGTAACGAACTAGTTAACCGAGCAGTGCCTTGCGCAAGGTGTCGAGCCCAAGGCCACCAAGGTTAAGCGCCTCGCGGTGGAACTCCTTGATGTCGAACGCAGCACCCTTCTTGGCCGCATACTCGTCGCGAGTTTGCTCCCAAATGCGCTGACCGATCTTGTAGCTAGGTGCCTGACCAGGCCAACCGAAGTAGCGGTGCACTTCGAAGTTCACGAACTCAGGGCTCATGTTGACGTTCTTGCCCATGAAGTCGAGTGCATAGTCGAAGTCCCACTTGCCGGTTCCGTCCAAGCGTGGCTTGCCCAGGTGAACGCCTAGATCGAGAACCACGCGGGCTGCGCGCATGCGCTGGCCGTCGAGCATTCCGAGGCGGTCGCCCGGGTCATCCAAGAAACCGAGGTCTGCCATCAAGCGCTCGGCATACAACGCCCAGCCTTCTCCGTGGCCCGAAGTCCACGAAGCGAGACGGCGCCAGGTGTTCAATTCTTCACGGTTGTAGACGGCCTGAGCTACCTGTAGGTGGTGGCCAGGGACGCCCTCGTGATATACGGTTGTGGTCTCGCGCCAGGTGTCGAACTCTTCAACGCCCACCGGCACCGACCACCACATGCGGCCAGGGCGGCTGAAGTCATCGGTTGGCCCGGTGTAGTAAATGCCGCCAGACTGGGTCGGCGCAATCATGCACTCGAGCTTCTTTAGCGGTTCGGCGATGTCGAAGTGGGTGCCGCTCAACTTCTCGATTGCGGTGTCCGAAAGCTTCTGCATCCATTCCTGCAGGGCCTTGGTTCCGTGCAACTTGCGGCTCGGGTCGCCATCCAAGAACTCGATGGCCTCAAGCACCGTCGCGCCCGGCTTGATCTCTCGAGCGACTGCCTCTTGTTCGGCGGTTACGCGGGCAAGTTCCTCTTTGCCCCACTCGTATGTCTCGTCGAGGTCGACCTTGGCGCCGAGGAATGAGCGGCTGAACAGCGCGTAGCGTTCGCGGCCTATTGCGTCTTCTTCGGTAGCGGCAGGAAGCAACTCGTTCTTGAGGAAGTCAACGAACTTCTGGTAGCCGGCGGTTGCCGCCTCGGCGGCCTTTTCTGCCTCAGCCTTGAGGCTTGCAGGAAGCTGGCCGTCAGCAAGCTTGGCGTTCGCCGCGAAAGTCTTGAAGAATCCTTCGGCGGCAGCAATCTGTTCGGCCTGGTTGATGTTGGTGAGAACCTGGCGACGTGCCGGAGCATCCTTGGCTTCGATGCCCTGGCGCAGTGTGCGCATGTAACCGTCGAGTGAGCCGGCCACAGCGTTCATACGAGTGACCAGGTTCTCCCAGTCGCCCTCGGTGTCGGTCTTCGAAAGGTCGAAGATGTCACGGATGCCCTGGGCCGGTGAAGCAATGTTGTTCAAGTTGCGACGTTCAACCTTGGCTTCGTGCAGCTCAACGGTTAGCTCGAGGTCTCGGGTCATTGCGTCAAGGGTTACTTCGTCAACCTTGTCGACCGGGGTCGCGGCGGCAAGTTCGCCAAGCACTCGCTTGACCTCGCTGTGCATGTGCTCCGATGCCTCTGGTGAGTGGTCATCGAGCTTGTCGTCTCCACCAGGTCGCCCGATGTAGGTTGCGAAGCTAGGTGAAAGTTCAGAGATTTTGTCGACCCAAGCGTCAGCAATTTGGTCGATTTTTGATGGTGTGCGCGTCATTGCGTTTCCTTACTCATTTGGCTTGTTGCCAGCCTAGTGAGAAAACGCAGAAATAGAAGAATTTATTGCTTAGTTAAGGCCCGAGCGATACGCGCCACGCCATTGACCCGGACCAGGCACGATTGCCGGGCGCATCACTGCCGCATTGCTTGACCAGGATGACTTGAGCTTGCGCTCGAAGCCGGTGGCTGAGGCCTCTTCTTCGGCGTGAACTGCGGCAAGCACCGCTATCACCGTAGCGAGTTCGTCGGCGGTCGGAGCGCCACGAACCACCCGCAGGGCATCCTGCAGGTTCGCTTCCTTGCCTTCTTCGGCCGCGTGCTTTCCGCTCATTACAGTGGAATGTTTCCGTGCTTCTTCGGTGGCAAACTCGAGCGCTTGGTGCGAAGAGCACGAAGGGCCTTGATTACCTGGATGCGGGTTGCAGCCGGCTCGATGATTCCATCCAGCTCGCCACGTTCTGCAGCAAGGAATGGGCTAGCCACGTTGTAGGTGTACTCGGCTGCTAGACGAGCACGCACGGCAGCGACATCCTGGCCTGCGTCTTCGGCAGCCTTGATCTCGTTGCGGTAAAGAATGTTGATCGCACCCTGGCCGCCCATAACCGCGATCTCGGCGGTTGGCCAAGCCAGGTTGATGTCGGCACCGAGCTGCTTAGAGCCCATGACGATGTAAGCGCCTCCGTAAGCCTTGCGGGTGATTACCGTGACCAGTGGAACGGTCGCTTCGGCGTATGCGTAGAGCAACTTGGCGCCACGGCGAATGACGCCGGCCCACTCCTGGTCGGTGCCAGGAAGGTAACCAGGAACGTCTACCAGGGTCAGGATTGGAATAGAGAAAGCATCACAGAAACGAACGAATCGCGCCGCCTTTTCACCGGCCTCGATGTTCAAGGTTCCGGCCATCTGCTGTGGCTGGTTGGCGATGATGCCGACGCTGCGGCCATCCACGCGGGCGAACCCGATCAGGATGTTCGGCGCGAACAGTGGCTGCACCTCTAGGAACTCGTGGCCATCAACAATCGACTCGATAACCGCGCGCATGTCATAAGGCTGGTTTGGTGAGTCAGGGATGATGGTGTTCAGCTTCTGGTCTTCATCCGTGATTTCAAGTTCACCCTCGGCCGCGTAAACCACGGTCTCCGAGAGGTTGTTCTCAGGAAGGTAGCTGAGCAGGGAGCGAGCGTAGTCGATTGCGTCGACCTCATCCTCGGCTAGATAGTGGGCAACACCTGAGGTCTGGTTGTGAGTGCGAGCGCCACCCAGCTCTTCCATGCCAACGTCTTCACCGGTGACAGCCTTGATGACGTCAGGGCCGGTCACGAACATGTTTGAGGTTTTATCGACCATGATGACGAAGTCGGTTAGAGCAGGGGAGTACACGGCACCGCCGGCGGCTGGGCCCATGATGATCGAGATCTGAGGGATGACGCCCGAAGCCATGGTGTTGCGCTTGAAGATTTCGCCATACTTGCCGAGGGCGATGACACCCTCTTGGATGCGCGCGCCTCCAGAGTCGAGGATTCCAATCATCGGAACGCCGGTAGCGATGGCTAGGTCCATGATTTTGATGATCTTGTTGCCGGCAGCCTCGCCGAGTGAGCCACCGAAGATGGTGAAGTCCTGAGAGAAAAGAGCGACCTGACGACCATGGATGGTGCCGACGCCGGTCACGACTGCGTCACCGTATGGGCGGTTCTTGTCCATGCCGAAAGCGGTTGAGCGGTGGCGAACGAATTCATCTAGTTCGACGAATGAACCTGGGTCAAGCAGCATTTCAATGCGCTCGCGGGCGGTCTTCTTGCCCTTTGCGTGCTGCTTGGCAATCGCAGCCTCGCCACTGGCGTGCACAGCCTGGTGATAGCGGTTGCGCATATCTTCGAGTTTGCCCGCGGTGGTAGCGATGTCTGGGTTCAGACGGATCGCGGTTGTGTAGGTCATTTCATCAGCCATGCAGACCACTCTATCCAGCGAAACCTAGAAAACTGTTGAAGGTTTGCCACTATGAACTGCTGAAAGCACTGTTAACTTTCTACAGCGACTAGCCTTAAGTCCATGGATTTCCCGCTCAGCAGCCAACTGGTGAACCGTCTCGACTACGTTTCTTCAACCGGCTCTACCAACACCGACCTAATCGCGGCCGCGGCCGAACGCGAAGACCTATCGGTTTTGGTAGCCGGTCACCAAAGTGCCGGTCGTGGTCGTTCGACCGGCCGACAGTGGGTCGCTCCCGAGGGCAGCTCGCTCGCCATTTCGGTGTTGCTGCGCCCGAGTGCGCAAGCGCTCAGCCCAACGTCATTCGGCTGGCTGCCACTGCTTGCCGGTCTAGCCATGGCGCGCGCCGTTGGGAAGTTCATCCCAGCCGCCGAAGTTAGCGTGAAGTGGCCGAATGATGTGTTGGTTGCCGAGCGCAAAATTTCGGGAATCCTCAGTGAACTACTTCCTGACCTTTCGGGCGTTGTAATCGGTGCCGGCATAAACATCCGACAAAGCCAGGATGAGCTGCCGATCGAGAACGCAACCTCACTCGCGATTGAACTTGGTAAACCAGAGGCCCTTTCGAATGACAAGATTCTCGTCGCCTACCTAGGTGAACTTCGGGCACTCTATTCACGATTTGTGGCAAGTGGCGGCGACGCCATCGCGAGCGGCCTTCGTGACGAAGTTGCCGAGCGTTGCGGTTCGATCGGTCGCCGAGTTAGGGCAATGATGCCCGGAGATCAAGAAATCACCGGAAACGGTGTTGGGCTCGACGAAACCGGCCGCATTCTGATTCAACCCGACGGCGCCCGCGAGCTGTTTGCCGTTTCGGCGGGCGACATCGTTCATCTGCGACACAATTGAGTTCATGAGCCAAAGTTTTATCGAATCACGTCGTCTCGCGCGCATCCGCCCGAGTGCGGTTCGACTCTTTCTGCCTTTTGCAGCGCTTGCTTTAGCCTGCTTTGGCGTCTCTTTCTATAACGGCCGACTGCCCGAGCAGTGGATGAACATCACCCTGTATTCGGTGGCCGGCGCAATCGCGTTTTTCTTTTGGTTGATTCCGGTGCTGCGTTATCTCAGCTCCTACGTCGACATCTTCACCACTCGGGTCTTTTATCGTGCCGGCTTGATGGGGCAGAACCGCAGCGAGGCCAAATTCTCACAGGTCACCGATGTTCGACTCGGCGATGGACGTCGCATTCAGTTGGCTCTGACCAACGGCGAAATCGTCGAGCTGCCTCGACTTCCTCGAGCCAAGAAACTGACCGCCGAGATTCAAGCGCTGGTTGCGAAGGTTTAAACTAGAACCAGACGAAAAAAGGAATGGTGTCATGGCTTCTGTGGGCGTAATCGGTGGGGGCCAGTTGGCTCGAATGATGACACCTCCGGCAATCAACCTTGGCCTTGAAATCAAAGTGCTCGCCGAAGCCGCAGGTTCCTCAGCTGCACTCGCCACCACCCAAGTTGGCGACTACACCCACCTAGACGTGGTTCGCGAATTCGCTGAAACCGTCGATGTCATCACCTTTGACCACGAGCACGTTCCGCTGCCAGTTCTTGAAGCGCTAGAAGCCGAGGGCGTGCAGGTAAACCCACCTAGCAAGGCGTTGGC
>WLGA01000044.1 GCA_009703445.1 Actinomycetota bacterium
AGGTATCCCTGGACGAAGAACTGAACCACACTGAGCACCGCACCCGCGGCCAGGGCGCTACCAATCGTTGCCGCAACCACGCCCTCAAGGATGAATGGCAGCTGGATGTAGAAGTTACTTGCGCCGACCAATCGCATGATGCCGATCTCGCGTCGGCGCGAGAATGCGCTCAAGCGGATTGTGGTCGAAATCAGGAGTGCTGCCGAGACGAGCATCAATGAAGCGATACCAACGGCAGCGATCGATGCGGCGTTCAAGATGCTGAAAATCTGGTCTAGATAGGTTCTCTGGTCGCGAACTTCTTCAACACCCGCGACTCCGGAGAAACTTTCGGTGATGATCAAACTCTTGCTCGGGTCTTTCAAGCTCACCCAGAATGTCTCGTTCAGTTGGTTCGGCGAGACATACTTGGCCACCGAGTTGCCTGCGAACTGCTCTTGGAACTTGTCGAAAGCCTGCTGGTGGTTTTCGAAGAAATATTCCTTGATGTATGGCTTGAGGACCGGGGACTTGAGTTTCTCCTCGACTGTGGCTCGGAGATCCTCCGACGCTTCGCCCTGAGGGCAGACGTCACCAGGAGAAACCTCGGTGCAAAGGTAAACCGCGACCTGAGCACGGTCATACCAGTAGTTTTTCATCTGACCGATCTGCAACTGCAACAGCGATGCGGTGCCCACAAAAGTAAGCGAGATGAAGGTGACCAGGATGACCGAAATCACCATCGAAACATTGCGGCGCAGACCGTGACCGATCTCGCCCATGACGAAACCAAAGCGCATTAGTTTTCTCCGCCTAGGTTCCAAGACTGATCTACTGCCAAGTTCCATGACTGAACTGGGTGCGAGTCGGTCTGGGTCTTGATGTAACCGGCAGACTTCTGGTCGCGGAAGATCTCGCCATCTCGCATTTCGACCACGCGCTTCTGCAGGCGGTCGACGATTCCGCGGTCGTGAGTTGCCATCACGACGGTTGTTCCGGCGAGGTTGATGCGCTCGAGCAAAGCCATAATGCCTTCGCTGGTAGCCGGGTCAAGGTTTCCAGTCGGCTCATCGGCGAGCAAAACGGCAGGTTTGTTCACAATGGCGCGCGCGAGAGCGACTCGCTGTTGTTCGCCACCTGAAAGCTCACCAGGCAGACGATCAGCCTTGCCCTCCAGGCCAACCATCGCCAAAACGTCTGGCACGGCCTCCTGGATGAACCCCTGAGACTTGCCGATCACTTCGAGGCTGAAAGCCACATTTTGAGCGACGGTTTTGCTCGGCAAAAGACGGAAATCCTGGAAAACGACCCCGAGCTTGCGGCGGAAGAACGGGATGCGGCGGCTAGGAATGGCAACCAGGTTCTCACCCATCACGTGGACAGAACCGCTGGTTGGAATGTCTTCGCGAAGCATGAGACGCATCAAGGATGATTTGCCGGAACCAGAGGCCCCAACCAAGAAAACGAAATCGCCTTTTTCAATCTCAAGGGAGACGTTTTTCAGCGCTGGGCGCGAGGTTCCCTTGTATTGTTTGGTGACGTTTTCAATGCGAATCATGATGGCTCAAGCCTAGTCTTGAACGCGCTTGCGCCAGCGGATTCCCGCGGCAATAAAACCATCCAAGTCGCCGTCAAACACCGCATTCGGGTTGTTTTGCTCATGCTCTGTGCGCAGATCCTTGACCATTTGATAAGGAGCTAAGACGTATGAGCGCATCTGCTCTCCCCAGCTGGCTTTGACGTCACCGGCAATCTGCTTTTTCTTGGCATCTTCTTCGCGGCGACGAATTTCAAGCAATCGCGACTGAAGCACTCGCATCGCGGCGGCTTTGTTCTGAATCTGACTCTTCTCGTTCTGGCAACTGACCACTGTGCCAGTCGGGATGTGAGTGATTCGAACAGCCGAGTCTGTCGTATTCACGCTCTGACCACCGGGGCCGGATGAGCGGAAAACGTCGATTCGAATCTCATTGTCTGGGATGTCAATCGCTTCGGTTACCTCGACCAGAGGAACGACTTCGACCGCGGCAAAAGAAGTCTGGCGCTTGCCGGCTGCGCCAAAGGGGCTCATGCGAACCAAACGGTGCGTGCCGGCCTCCACCGACAAAGTTCCAAAGGCGTAAGGTGCGTCGACTTCGAAGGTGGCCGACTTGATGCCTGCTCCTTCGGCGAAAGAGGTGTCAAGAACTGAGACCGGCATTTTGTGGCGCTCGGCATAGCGAAGGTACATGCGCATCAACATTTCAGCGAAGTCGGTGGCGTCATCGCCACCGGCACCTGATCGGATTGTGATTACGGCTGCGCGAGAGTCATACTCCCCGTTCAAAAGGGTCTGAATCTCGAGTTCAGAAATATCCGACTGCAAGCCAACCAGCTCTGATTTGGCCTCGGACTGAGCGCCAGAGTCTCCCTCGGCATTTGCCATCTCAATCAGCACCTCGAGGTCATCGAGACGCGCGTCAACATCCTTGAGTCGCGTGAGCATTGCCTGCTTGTGCGAGAGTTTGCTGGTGACCGACTGAGCGTTCGCTGGGTCATCCCAGAGATTTGGGTCACCCGCTGCAGCCTTCAGGTCTTCTACCTCGAGGATGAGCTTAGGTTCATCGACCACATGGCGAATATCGCCAAAAGTGGAGCGAAGCTCGCGAATCTCTGAGGTTAGGTCTAGGTCTGCCATTGCCACTCCAGTCTAGGCGAGAGACCGATAATGGTTAGGTGACCAAAACCGAGCAGCCATTCAAGATCAAGTCGTTGGTCTACCCGGTTTTCTTGCCGTCTTTCTTATTCTCTGTCGGCGAAGCCGCATTGATTCCGGTTATCCCGGCGAGCGCCGAAGGCTTCGGTGCAGACCTAGCAACTGCGGGCTTCATTGCCGGTCTGGGAATGCTGGGCACGCTCTTTGCAGACATCCCAGCAGCCAGGATTGTGAACCACTTCGGCGAGCGCAAAGCGATGATTTACGCGGCGGCTGTTGCGGCTACCGGCATCCTGTTTGCGGTTTTTGCAACCAACATGATCATGCTCTCGCTTGGAATCCTGATCACCGGTGCCTGCCACGCGATTTTTGGACTTGCCCGCCACGGATACATCGCCGAGGTTGTGCCGGTTGAAAAGCGCGGCCGTTCGCTTGCGATTCTCGGTGGCGCCTTCAGAGCCGGCGGCTTTGTCGGCCCGCTTCTTGGAGCTGTGGTGATTGCCACCATCGGCGTTTCTGCGGTTTTCTGGCTCCCGGTTATCTTTAGCTTGCTGGCCGGGTTTATTTTGCTGAGCACGAAGCCCGGTGCGATGGCCGACACTCCCCCTAATCAGGGCCACAGCATCTTCTTCATCGCGAGACGCGAGAACCGTAAGCTACGGACTCTCGGTCTGGCAGCCAGCACCTTAGCAATCGCTCGAACTGCCCGAACTATCGGTCTGCCACTCTGGGCTCTGTACATAAACCTGCCGGTGGAGACCGCCGCGCTCTACATCGGCATCGCCGGAGCCTTGGACTTCGCCCTCTTCTACACATCCGGCCAAGTTGTCGACCGTTTTGGTCGCCGCTGGGCTGCAATGCCAACTCTCACAGGTATGGCCGTCTCACTCTTCGCCCTCACCCTGGCCCACGATGCCACCGGGTTCCTTTTGGTTGCCCTGGCCCTAAGCCTCAGCAACGCATTGGGAAGTGGCCTAGTGATGGTTATCGGCGCCGATTTGGCCCCCAAGGACGCTAGAAACGAGTTCTTGGCCTTCTATCGCCTCATGATTGACGGCGGTGTAGCCATGACCGCACCCGCTTTATCGCTAATGACCGTAATCTTCGGGCTTCCAGTAGCGATTGCTGGCTTCGGAGTTATCAGCCTCGCTGGCGCAGTTGGCATGTGGCGATACATTCCGAAGTTTGAGATCAACTAGCCAGCCCTAGCTGCACCCCGCCCACAGACTTCAATCTTGGGCAACTCAACCAACCTGGGCAACGCCGGCTGCCAAACTGAACAAATCGTCACTTCGACAGTCAATCCGTCGACCACGTTTTCTGCCGCAACTCTCAACTCCTTGATACCGAGGCCACCAGTTTCACGGATAAAAACAGCCGCGGGTACGTGGTATCTCGCATTGCTGAGTGCGGCGTACTCAGCCAGCGATGTGAGGTGCCGTTGCAACAAGAAAACGGAGCTGGCAGAGGCAAAAACCAAAATTGTCGCCAAACTGATCAAGGCCAAACCAATTCCAAGAGGAGCAGAAGAACCCGCCTCTAGATTCGATTGAACGATTCTCTTGCTCATCTTTGGAGGGCTCCCTTAGATACAGCTAGACCAATGCGAGTCTCGATAAAAACCCAGGCAGCGTCTTCTTTGCAATCATTCGGCTTGCATGTGATTGTTACAAGGATTCGTCTGGGATCCAATCGATAGTCGGCGGCTAACTGCTGGGCTCTCTCCAACGGCTCTCGGTTTAGCAGCACGTAAGACCTTAATGAGTCCCGGGTGATTGCTTCGGCTGCGAGTTGATCATGCTGCAAAGCAACTAGGCTGATTGCGAAAAGCACCAGAGGAATCTGCAGCAAAAGCCCGAAGCCGATGAACTCGATTACCGCAGACCCGCGGTCATCCTTGAAGTTCGCAGATGGCACGCGCACTCTCCCTGATCGGGCGGACAACGGCCAAAAGCCCAATAGCTAGAGGGCGCAGAGTCACCGTCACGTCGTATGTGCAACCCTCGCTGGAGATGTTGCGATTCACCACCGCCCCGGGCGAAAAAGTCCCCGACAATACCGCGCGCAATCTTGTCAAAGCTCGATCTGTCGCCGTTGTGGAATCCTGATCAGCCAAGGCGGCAAAACGAGCTGTGTCTACCGCGATGTCCTGAGCAATGTTTTTTGCAAAGCCATTTATGGAGATTCCGATTACAGACAGCGACAGCAGCACCATTGGGATAGAGACAAGGATGAAATCTACTGGCGCTGAGCCTCTAGAACGCCACAACTTTATTCATGGCCTGGTCGAAGACGCTCTTTAGTGCTGGAGCAGCTGCCGCCCACATCAAGACCACCAACCCAGCAGTCATAAGGGTTATGAGAACCCAACCTGGCACGTCACCGTTATCCGCCGATAAGGTTCCTCGTGTTTTGCGCATTTGCATAATCTCTCCTAGATGTAATCGATGTTTAGAAGTTGAAGGCTTGGGTAGACCGCAAATAGCACCGTCACAGGCAGGATAAGGAAAATCAGCGGAATCAGCATTCTTGTTTCGTTGCGACCGGCCTGTTTTAGAAGGTCGTGTCTGAGCTCTGCCCTTGTACTTTCTGCAAGGTTCCGGAGCATTTGTGACAGTGGAGTGCCTCGACGAAGAGCCATCGAGAGCTTGTTCGTGAATTCGACAATTTGGCGCTGTGGCAAGTTCCTCGCGAGCCAGGTGAGCTCTGTTTCGAGGTCGGCTCCTAGTTCAAGAGCCAAAAGCACCTTCTTAAGAGATTCTGCAAGAACGCCATTCGCCCTGGGTGTCACTCTCGCGAGCGCGGCAAACAAGCCATCGCCGGCAGAGAGAGATACCGCCATGAGTTCAAGAATTTCAGGCAATTCGGACATTGCAGAGTGAAGCCTCCGTCGAGAGACCAACCTCGATCGAATCGCTCCCCGGTAGATGAGGAGCCGTGTCGAGAACAGGTTTGGACCGCTCTCGGGCTTCCGTAGCCTGTTCGACAGCGAATTACTTGACTTGAGAAAAATCGCTTGGGCAAACAAATACGTACCAAACGCCGCAAACAGAGCCAGTGCGATTGTCACGCGAACACCCGCGGGCTTACCGATAATCCACCAAGGAATTGAATGAGTCGAAACGCAAACACCGAAACCGCGAGGCCGAGGAACAGAATCATCGACCCCTCGGACGAAGCGTAGGCTCTGGCGTTCTCAGGCCTGGTTGCCAGCATGGCAACAATAAGCCACGGTGCACCGACAGCGATTTTGGCCGTGCCGGTGATCCACCCTAGTTTTGATGCGATTTCGCCACTAAAAGCCAATTCCTGACGAATGAGTTGCGACTGATTTTTTAGCGAATCTAGTAAGCCGCCCCCGCCAGCCTCGCTTACAAGCCTGAGTAGTTCAAGCAGTCGATCAGAGTGGACGTTTCCAAGTTTCGCCTTTAACGCATCCAGGGACGCCACAAGCGTTTCGCCTCTTTCGATGTCATCGCGGAAAACGACGAATTCCGGTCTCAAGGCAATCGGGCCTTCATCTGCTAAATTCATGAGGCTGTCGGCAACAGATGCTCCGGCGGAAATAGACGAAATTATGGAGTCCAAAACTTCGGGCCAAAGCGCAGCTAGGTTTGACTGGCGCGATTTAGCCCTCGAATTCAGAAGATCCAACAGGAGCCCAATTGCCCCAACGGAGACACTGACCGCTAGTGCAAAAATGGACGTCAACTCGTAAGAGATGAACCCCACCGAAAAACCAACTAAAAGCAAGAAAGCCAGTGCGGCGCTTACGGACTTATTGGCTAGACCTGCGCCGTCAAGTGTTGCCCGGAGCCAATTCACGGGATAACTACTTCACTCGTAATGGAACCGTTGTAGCCAGTCAGGGCTCGGATTTCGGAGACGCTCCGGGTGCCATCGGCATTCAAGGAACAATGAACAACAAAATCGATGCAGGCGGCCACTGTTGGACCGATGAAATCCATCGAAATGTTGCTGCCTGCCAAAAGTGGCAGTGTGGAAATTTTCATCAGTGCGTCAATGGTCGAGTTGGCGTGAACCGTGCAAAGACCAGGCAAACCTGAGTTCAAGGCGATCAGGAGATCTAGCGCTTCGGCCTCACGCACCTCGCCAACAATCAATCGAGACGGTCTCATGCGAAGCGATTCCTTGATCAAGCGTCGAAGAGTTATCTCGCCTTTGCCCTCAAGATTTGGCTGTCTAGTCTGCATGGCAACCCAATCAGCAGTATTCGCCCTGATCTCAAAGGTCTCTTCAACAGTGATGATGCGCTCGTTCGCCTCCAAGGAGTTGATAAGAGCGCAGAGAAGGGTGGTCTTTCCCGCCTGCGTAGCTCCGGAAACCAGGATGTTTGCCCCAGAGCGGACTCTATCGACAAGGAAAGCGGCAGCAGCAGCGCTCATGGACCCGGCGGCAACCAGGTCATCCATACCCAAGATCCGCTGGGGGAATTTTCGGATGTTTACCGACCAGTATTCGCTCGTAATGTCGGGTATCACCACGTGCAACCTAGAACCGTCGGGAAGTGAAGCATCAACGAAAGGCGAAGAACGATCTAATCGTCGGCCTGTCGGTCGCAGCATTCTCTCGATCAATCCCGAAATTTCGGCCGAATCCAGTTCGAGTTGAACTTTGATAGTTCTTCCGAATTTTGCAACAAAGACTTTGGACGGCCCGTTGATCCAGATTTCTTCGATTTCAGGATCATCTAAAAGTGGTTGCAATTTGCCAAACCCAAAGAGATGATTTTCCGCAGACTGGCGAAGTTCCATTTCTTCGCCGAGGGGCAAGTGGCCTGCCCTCGCTTCAATTTCGGCATCCAAGGCGGCGTCGAATACCGTTCTCGGGTTTGCGCTAGAACGCACGCTGCGGTCGCGCACCGAGTCGCTAACTGCACCAAGAATTTGTGACATTTTGCCCTTACTTTCAGACAAAATGATGCTTTTCTTTCGAAATTCTGCGCTCGATTTATCCCCAGAGGATTTTTGGGGTAACATAGTCAAGCACGCGGGAGTGGCGAAATTGGCAGACGCACTAGATTTAGGTTCTAGCGTTGAGAGACGTGTGGGTTCAAGTCCCACCTTCCGCACCAGTGCTAAACAAAAAACCTCGGATTTTTCCGAGGTTTTTTTGTTTAAGTCTGACTAAGGCATAACCGGCTTGACTCGTCTGAGCAACAGCACCGAACCGGCTGCCACCAAACACAAGACCGCCGCCGTTATCCAGGCGATGAAGTATGAACCCTGGGTGTCGCGAATGGCACCGGCGAATGCCGCGGCGATTGCCGCACCGACCATGTGCGACGCGAACACCCATCCATAAATTGATGGTGATTGAGCCATTCCGAAATACCGTCGGCAGAGCTCAATGGTCGGAGGCACAGTGGCAATCCAATCCAAGCCATAAAAGACGATGAAGAAGAACAGTGGCGGCTCAACGTGCGGGCCGAGAACAAAGGGCACCGTAAACAAAGCCAATCCGCGGAGCCCGTAATAGAAAACGAGCAGAATTACCGGGTTCACTCGGTCTGTCAGCCAACCCGACAAAATGGTGCCGACAAAGTCGAAGATGCCAACCACAGCAAGAAGACCGGCGGCGGTCCCAACCGGCATACCGTGATCGTGAGCGGCTGGGATGAAGTGCGCGCCAATCAGCCCATTTGTGGTCCAACCACAGACGAAAAACGTGCCAGCCAAAATCCAGAAGGCCGGTTTACGTGAAGCCTTAAAGAGCACGGATAGCGTTTCCTTGGCATTCTTTGGAGCGGCTCCCCCACCACTTGCCGGATGAGGGCCGCCATAGGGCTCGATGCCAACTTCACTTGGTGAGTTCTTAAAGAAGATCAGGAACA
>WLGA01000045.1 GCA_009703445.1 Actinomycetota bacterium
GCCGGCTTGTCTGCGTTTCGGTCGAATAGAACTGTGTCGGTTGCCGCATCAATTACGACGGCCTGGAAGTTACCCAGGCGAGGGTCGCTGGCATCGGTAGAAACCGAACAGGTTCTGGCGTCGGTTGGGGTCGCGCTTGGGGTAGCAGAAGCTGAGGTGCTCTCGATCGCCGAGCTTGACTCGCTCGGAGCAGCCGTTCCGATTCCACCAACGCTGAATCCGCCGATAATCAAGGCGAGAACGCCAAGGCCAATGCCCGCGCCCTTTGCTACATCCTTGAGGTACGGAAAACCGTTGGTTGATTCAGACAATTACTCTCCCGGGTACTTAACGCCAGTTTGCTCGCGAATTTCATCCATGGTTTCCATGATTGAAACGGTTTCATCGAGGCTCATGATTGGGCTCTCGGTTAGACCGGCATGAATGCAACGCTCGACTTCAAGCGCTTGGTATTGCATGCCTCTACCCTCGATTTTATCCTCGTAGCGGCGCACTTGCTTCTGCACGCCTGATTCGCGCGACAGGTCAGTTTCGTAAACCGTGAACGAGGTGTGCTCGTAGAAACTGGTGTCGATGTCGATGCGACCGAGGGTTCCGGCGACCGAGGCATTGATCGGGCCGAAAATCTCCATCGAGGTGGTCATTGCGGCTTGAGCGCCATTTGCGTACTGGAAAACCGCGCTGGTCATAAGGTCGACGCCGGTGTTTGCAATCGTTGCCTCCGCGATGACCTTCGACGGCGAGCCGAGCACACGAGCGAAGAACGAAACCGGGTAGATTCCGAGATCCAGCAGTGCGCCACCACCGAGCTCAGGCTTCCACAGGCGTGGTGCAAAGGTCTCCGGCAGGTACTGGCTGTGGTCGGCGGTGACGAAACGCACTTCACCAATTTGGCCAGAGTTAATAACTTTGAAGATTTCATCCATGGATGGAAGGAAGCGGGTCCACATCGCTTCCATCGCGAAAACACCCTTGGCTCGAGCGGCATCTCGAACCTGCTTTGCCTGGCGGGCGTTCAAGGCGAATGGCTTTTCGACCAAGACATGCTTTCCGGCAGCAATGGCAAGCAGGGCCTGCTCAGCGTGCAGTGGCTGCACCGTTGAGATGTAAATAATGTCGACTTCTGGGTCGTTCACCAGAGCCTCGTAGCCCTCGTGACGATTAGGAACGTTGAACTGATCGGCAAACGCATTCGCCCCCGAGATGTGGCGAGTTCCGACGGCCTGAATCTTGATGCCTGCCAACTGGAAATCGGCAGCGATTACTGTCGAAATGCCGCCAGCGCCAAGAAATCCCCATCGCAATTGTTCAGACATTACTGCTCCTTCATCGAGTTAAACCGCCGCCACATTGGTAGAAACGGGTTGCTGCTGTATCTAGTGCTGGTCGCGCCGCGTAGCCAACCTTCTTGCCGTCGGCACTTCTTGCAAAGAGGGCGTATGCCAAGCGGCTGCCATCCTTAGCATCGATGATTCCAGCCAGACTGTAAAGACCCGGGATGTAACCCGACTTGCCCTTCACGAATTTCTGCGCCATCGCGTTCGGGCCGTTGAATCTGCCTGCCAGTGTTCCGGTTTTGCCGGCGACCGGAAGATAGGTCTCGAGCGAGCCGAGCCCACTCTCATTATTGGCCACCTTGACCATCAGTTCGGCGATTAGCTTTGGCGTGACTCGGTTAGCCTGTGCTAGACCGGAGCCATCCTTCATGACCAGCCCCTTGGTGTCGACCCCCAGCGGTTCGAGAGTGGACTTCACCAACTTCTGGATGGAGTCAAACGAAGCAGGGAGCCCGGCCGCCTTTGCTGCGTGACGCCCGATGAACTCCGTTTCGGTATTGTCTGAAACCGCAATCGCGTGTGACAGCCAGTTGGTGATCGGCTGCGAGACGACACGGGTTAGTTCGACAGCACCAGCGGGGGTCTTCCCTTCCACCAGGGTCGCGCCGTCGGCAAGCCCATCCAGGGCGGCCTTGAAATATTTGCCAGTCGCGAGCACCGGATTGGTCGAGCGATATCCGTTATATGCGGTGCTAGTTAGGTCTGGGTTAGCGCGGTCGCTATCGACCTGCAAGCCGGTGATGTGTGAGATGTATCCGTTGGTTCGGTCGCTGGCCTTCCAAGCCGAGGTGTATGTCGGGCCCGAGAAGAAACTTGAATCAAGGATGATCTTGTTGATCGGCGTTGGCTCGTTCCACTTGGCAAACACTTGCGCGGCCAAAGCCTCAAGGCGAGCCGGGCGGTAGTAGGTCGTGTAGCTGTCGCCGGTCATGTTCGAAAGCGTATGGTCACCGCCGCCCTGAAGCACAATCGTGCCAGGTTGACCAGGGACTGATAGGACCTTGGTGGTTGCCCGATAGGTTGGCGGCAAAGTGACGATGGCCGCAGCCGCGGTAAGAACCTTAAGCACGGATGCCGAAGGGGTCACTTCGGTGCCTCGAACGTCGATCAAGACCTTACCGGTGTCGGCGTTTATGACGTAACCATAAAGCTTGCCAAGCGCCGATGAAGTGAGGGTTTTTCCGGCGCTGCAAGGGGTGAATGGGCCGGCAGGTGGAATTCTCTGGGTGGGTGTCGGAGTTGGAGTTGCCGAAGCGGTAGGGCTCGCCGAAGCGGTTGGAGAGGGGCTAGTGGTCTCAGAAGGGCTTGGTGTTGGCGCAGCAACTGCTGGACCAGAAAAAAATGCGACCGACAGGGATGTGACTGCGATGAGCGCGGTCGAAATCCTGAGGTAAGTGGTCACCGCTTAAGACTAAAGGTGAACAATCTCGCCGTCGTGAGGCGCGTGCGACTTCCAGCCAAGTTGTGATTTGATTCGGTCACTGAAACTCTCGGCTACACCAGCCTCACCGTGAACGACAAGAACTTGACCCGGAGCCTCGGAAACCGTAGACATCCACGCAATCAATTCATCGCCATCCGCATGAACCGAGAAAGCCTGAATCGACTCGATAGACGCCATAACCTGCACCATTTCGCCATGCATCTTGACCTCGGTTGCCCCCTCGACCAAGTTTTGACCCCTAGTGCCCAAGGCCTGGTAGCCGACAAACACGACGGTGTGCTTGGCCTTTGGCAGCATGTCACGAAGGTGGTGAACTACTCGACCACCAGTGCCCATTCCGCTCGCCGAAATGATGATGCAAGGCTGTTTTGGGTCATTGATGGTTTTTGATTCATCAACCGTGGTCAACTCAACCAAGGTGCCAGTACTAAAAGGGTCTTTGCCCTTCCAAACCTCGACGATGTCGGGTCGGATTTCTGGTGACGCCTCGTTAATCGCCTGACGATAAAAATTCAGCGCCTTCAACGCCATCGGCGAGTCAGCGTAAACCGGAACTCGGGGAATCTTGCCTGCCTCCATGAGCTCACGCAGCTGAACCAGGATTACCTCAGTGCGGTCCACGGCAAAAGCGGGAATCAAGATCGAACCACCGCGGTCAAGAGTGCGATTGATGGCAACCTCGAAGTCGGTTGTGATTGGAGTGTGCTCGCGGTCACCATAAGTCGACTCGGTGATCACGGCATCCCAGTGCCCTGCCGGAACGGGGTCAGGGCTGATCAAGAGAGGATGGTGTTCGCGACCCATGTCTCCTGTGAACAGCAAACGCTTTCCGAAGAATTCAACCTCTAGAAACGCTGCGCCCAGGATGTGGCCAGAGGGGTGAAATGTGACAAACGTTTGCTCGGCCACCTGAACTCGAGTGTGAAAATCTTCTTGCTCGAAGAGACTGACTGCTTTAGCTGCGTCTTCCTCTTCGTATAAGGCCCTCGGTGGGTTGTGCTTCGAATAACCCTTTTCTGCAGCGTACTTGGCATCCTCAGTCTGAATCCGAGCAGAGTCACGAAGGATAACCTCGGCGAGTTTGGCAGTGAATTCAGTTGCGTGAATTTTGCCGCGGAACCCATCCTTGACCAGCTTCGGCAGGTAACCGCAGTGGTCGAGGTGCGCGTGGGTCAGCAGCACTGCATCAACCTCGGCTGGGTCAATCGGCAGCGGGTTCCAGTTCTTGAGACGAAGCTCCTTGAGACCTTGGAACATTCCGCAGTCGACCATGACCTTCACGTTTCCGCAGGTCAAAAGGAATCGGCTACCGGTGACCGTGCCAGCCGCGCCTAGGAATTGAATTGATGGTGCCCCCGCAACATTGTTCATGTCGCAAGTCTAAGCCGACAGTGACAGACTTGGACCATGAGCAAGAAGTTGGGGCGGAACTACCTTTTCCTGGCCGTCACCGGATCAGCGCTTGGGGTCGGCCTAGCGGCAAAATTCTTTGAGTTGGCAGCCATCTCTCAGGCAGCTTTCGGAGTCGGTGCGTGCGTCGGATTGGGCCTATCCATAGCGCTCTTGGCCGCGGCGATCAAGAATCACGAATTTGGCAGCGACGTTCTCGCACTCATTTCTATCGTGGCCACCGGTCTAACCGGTGAATGGTTGGCGGCGAGCGTGATTGCTCTGATGCTTGCAGGCGGTAGAGCACTAGAGAGCTGGGCGGAAGGCAGAGCTCGGGGGCAACTTGAATCGCTCTTGGCAAGAGCGCCTCGCAGTGCACACGTAATTAGTGAAAACGGCACACTAAGCGAGTTGGCACTGCCCTTGGTCACCGTTGGAGCTCGCTTCTTGGTGAGAAGCGGCGAAGTCGTTCCGCTAGATGGAACTCTCGTCACGGATGGAACATTTGATGAATCGGCGTTGACTGGTGAGCCGATGCCACAAAGACACATCCTGGGAGAGTCAATCAGCTCGGGTGTCTTGAACACCGGGCCAGAAGTAGAGATTATCGCCACTCAAACCGACGCAAATTCAACCTATTCAAATTTGATTCGCCTGGTCGCTCAGGCTCAGGCGAACTCGGCCAACGGTGTCAGAATAGCGAATAAATGGGCAGTGCGCTTTGTGCCTTTTGCCCTTGGCCTAGCAGCGGTGACCTGGGCTATTTCAGGAGAGGTGTCGAACGCGGTCGCGGTGATTGTGGCTGCGACACCGTGCCCTCTGATTCTCGCCGTCCCAGTGGCGATCATCGCTGGCATGTCTAAGGCCGCTTCCCGCGGAGTGATCGTCAAAGGTGGCGCCGCCCTCGAAGGGCTTGCTCGCGCAAAGACCGTGTTGCTTGACAAGACCGGAACGCTGACCCAGGGCGGGCCAGAAATTTCGGCGATAAGTTTCGCGCCGGGGGCCGACGAGAACTTCGTGCTGACACTTGCTGCCTCACTTGAGCAATCGAGCCCACACATCGTTGCCAAAGCGATTGTTGCGACAGCGCACCTTCGGGGTCTAAAACTGTCGCGCGCGCTAAATGTTGTTGAGGAACATGGGAGCGGCCTAACGGGAATCATTGGAACACATGCGGTGTGTGTCGGCCAACCAACTGAGTCGTTACCAAACTGGGCTCAGACCAATCACGCCTTGCTGGTTGAAGTTCGTGTGGACGGCGAAGTTAGCGCAATCATTGGCTTGGATGATCCCCTGCGGACTGAGGCTGCTGCGACAGTCGGCCACCTGCGATCACTTGGCGTTAATCGAATCGCCATGATCAGTGGTGACCGGATGAGCACAGCTCAAGAGATTTCAAATCAGGTTGGCTTGGATGAGGTATTCGCAGAGTGCAAACCCGAAGACAAACTTCGAATCGTGCATGCCGAAATGACTGACACAATCGGGGCCGTGATTGCTGTCGGCGATGGAATCAACGACGCACCCGCCCTGGCCGCCGCTACTGTCGGGGTGGCGATGGGAGCGAGGGGCGCGACCGCCGCAAGTGAAGCCGCCGACGTAGTGATTGTTCACGACTCGATTGCCCACCTAGCTGATGCAATCGACGTTGCGCAAGGCGCACGCACCAGGGCTCTTCAGGCGGCTGGCGTCGGCATGGCTTTGGCCTCCGGAGCAATGTTCCTAGGCGCATTTGGCATATTCGATGCAACCGCCAGCGCTGTGGCACAAGAATTCATCGACGCAGCCGCAATTCTTTGGGCACTCACGCCCATCAGGTCACGACTCAAGAACTAACAGACGCAACCCAGCCATGGCAGGCTAGTCGAGCTGAACGAAGCTATCGAGAGGCTTCTTTCGGCCTGCGACAACCAGCAGGTCACCGTCATTTAGGACGGTCTCTGGGAACGCTGGCTGGTATGGCTGACCCGCATGGCTGAAAGCCACGACGGTTACGCCATAGGTACCGCGAATCTTCAGTTCGGCAAGGCTCTGACCGGCGAACGAAGCCGGGCAAATCGACTTGACCATCACGAAGTCTTCATCGATGTGGACGTAGTCGAGTGATTCGCCAGAAACCATGTGAGCAACGCGACGGCCCATTTCAAACTCAGGGAAGATCACGTGGTGAACGCCAAGTTGCTTCAAAATCTTTCCGTGAGCCGCAGAGTTGGCCTTGGCCCAAACCTGCTTGACTCCCAATTGCAAGAGCAAAGAAGCAGTCAGGATGCTGGCTTCGAGGTCTGCACCGATTGCGACCACGGCGCAGTCCATGTCGGCTAAGCCAAGCTCTTTTAGTGTCTCTTCATCCGTGGTGTCAGCAGAGACCACGTGGGTGAGTCGATCTGCCATCGACTGAACAATCTTCTCGTCGTAGTCGACGCCCAACACCTGGTGGCCGCCGGCAACAAGCTCAAGAGCGAGCGACTCACCGAAACGACCGAGACCAATGATGGCTACGTTTGCCGAGTGGAAGTCGCGCTTGCGAGTTGGACCAACTGATTTTGACAAGAGTGCACTCTTTCTTAGATGTTGACTAGCTGTAAACCTAGCCGATTAGTGGGCGTTCCCGAGGGTATTCGAAGTGGCGTTTGGTGGCGCGCAGGGCCAGCGAGGTGGCAACCACGATTGGGCCGAGGCGACCGAAGAGCATCAGAAGTGAAATCACGATCTTGCCGTGATCTGGCAGCAAAGGCGTCATGCCTCCAGTGAGGCCCACCGTGCCGACTGCCGAAAAAACCTCGAGGAGGATTTGGTCGAGGGTGAAGGTTGTGGTCAGACGCAGGAACATGGTTGCCGCAATCAGAACCGCGGCCGTGATTCCAACGATAGTGAACGCTTGACGTTGCATTGACCTTGGCAGGCGGCGGTTGCCGATGTTAACCGCAGCCTCGCCTCGAATCTCGGTGTAAATCACATAAAACAGCACTACTGCCGTTCCGATCTTGATGCCACCTGAAGTCGAAACGCTCGCGCCACCGATAAACATCAAAAAGTCGGTGACCAGCCAGGTGCTTGGCAACATGCCAACCACGTCGACTGAGTTGAAGCCTGCTGTGCGAGGCATCACAGCGGCGAAGAAGGTATTGATGATTTTGTCTAGGACGGAGAAATGCCCCAAGGTCTTCGGATTATTCCACTCGAGGAAACCGATGAGCAGTACGCCGAGGATGAGCAAAACCAGGCTGCCCCACAGGGTGATTCGAGTGTTTAGCGACCATTGATTTGGCAACTCAAAAGGTGCCTCGAGCTTGCGCCAGGCATAAATCTTGAGTTTCAAACGATCGCGAATTTCGGTGATTGTCGGGAAACCAATACTGGCAATAAAGACCGCCGCCATGACCGGAATCAAGACCCAACCATCGCCGGCGAAACGCATCATGCTGTCGCTATAAAGCGCAAACCCGGCGTTGTTGAAAGCAGACACGGCATGGAACGCTGCGTGAGCCACTGCCTTGGCCGGTGCATAGCCATAGGTGTTCACAAAGCGGAAGAACAAGAACACGTAAAGGGCGAACTGAAAAAACAACATGATCTTCACAACGTTGAAGAGCAAACCACGCACGTCACGACTCGAGCCGCCTACTTCGGCCGTGGTGTTCATCCGAGTTTTGAGCGAGATTCGACCTTCGATCAGAATCGCAATCAGTGTTGCGAAACCAACAATTCCAAAACCGCCAATTTCAATTAGCGCACCAATGACAATGTGGCCAAAGAGGTTCCAGTGGGCTTCGACATCCAGGGTCGAAAGGCCGGTGACGGTGGTGGCCGAAGTGGCTGTCAAGAGTGCGTCAAGAAACGGCGTTGCCTTGCCCGAATTTGTGGCGAATGGCAGAGAGAGCAAGAAGGTTCCGAGGGCGATAACCGCCGTGAAGGAGAGTGCGACCAATCGAGCCGGGCGACCGCCGCGCTTCGATGCCATTTTGTCTCCCAATCAATTTTGGAGAGCCACCGTGGGGAATTGAACCCCAGACCTGCTCTTTACGAGGGAGCTGCTCTACCAACTGAGCTACGGCGGCGTGCTGCCGCTAAGGGCAACTCAAAAAGTTTAGTTGAGTGCGCCGATTCTGCGTAGTCGCTCGATGGCGCCGTCTTCGATTGGGCTTTCTGGGCCGATGGCGAATCGTATAAGTCTCAGCACTCCGCGGGTAAGTGGCTGAATGATTCGACGAGACTTGGCCTTCAGGCCCAGCAACTCTCGGAACTCAATCGGGAGTGAAACCACGGCTGCTTCGAAGAGCAACCAGTAAACCGGGCGAGCCAGCACCGGAAGCGGCGGGCGCTTGATGAACTTCAC
>WLGA01000046.1 GCA_009703445.1 Actinomycetota bacterium
ACTCTTCAGGAACGTCGATGGTTAGGTCTTCGAAAGGCTCGTGTAGCTTGCCGTCAACGCGCTTGGTAACTACCTGTGGCTTACCAACGGTTAGCTCGTAGCCTTCGCGACGCATCTGCTCGACAAGGATGGCAAGAGCAAGCTCTCCACGACCCTGAACTTCCCAAGCGTCTGGACGCTCGGTAGGAAGAACGCGGATAGAAACGTTACCGATTAGCTCCTTGTCAAGGCGGTCCTTGACGAGGCGAGCAGTGACCTTTGCACCCTTGACGCGACCGGCCATAGGTGAAGTGTTGATACCGATGGTCATCGAGATGGCTGGGTCATCAACGGTGATCATTGGCAAAGGACGGATGTCGTTGAGGTCCGCAAGAGTTTCACCAATGGTGATGTCTTCGATACCGGCAACAGCGACGATGTCGCCAGGGTTAGCCTCTTCGGTTGGGAAGCGCTCAAGAGCCTTGGTCTTTAGAAGTTCGGTGATCTTCACGGTCTGGGTGGTGCCATCCTGGCGAACCCAAGCGACCTGCTGACCCTTCTTCAGAGTTCCGTTGAAGATACGAAGCAACGCTAGACGACCCAAGAATGGAGAAGCGTCAAGGTTGGTTACGTGAGCCTGAAGTGGAGCCTCGTCGTCGTAAACCGGGGCTGGGATGTACTTCATGATTGCGCCGAATAGTGGCTCTAGGTTTTCACCTTCAGGAAGGGTGCCGTCAGCTGGCTTTACCAACGACGCGATTCCGGCGCGGCCAGATGCGTAGATGATTGGCAAGTCAAGGATGCCGTCGATGTCTAGGTCAGGAACTGAGTCATGAAGGTCAGAAGCTAGGCCTAGAAGTAGGTCGTGGGTCTCTTCGACAACCTCGTCGATGCGAGCGTCAGGACGGTCAGTCTTGTTTACCAACAAGATAACTGGAAGCTTTGCCTCAAGAGCCTTGCGAAGCACGAAGCGAGTCTGAGGAAGTGGGCCCTCAGAAGCGTCGACTAGGAGAACAACACCGTCAACCATTGAAAGACCACGCTCAACCTCGCCACCGAAGTCGGCGTGACCTGGGGTGTCGATTACGTTGATGGTGATTTCCTTGCCATCTGCGTGTTCGCCCTTGTAGGCAATCGCAGTGTTCTTGGCAAGAATGGTGATGCCCTTTTCGCGCTCGAGGTCACCCGAGTCCATTACGCGTTCGCCCACGGTACCGTGGTCGCTGAAAGAGCCGGTCTGGCGAAGCATGGCATCGACCAGGGTGGTCTTGCCGTGGTCTACGTGGGCGACGATTGCAACGTTACGCAAGTCATCTCTGGTGGCCTTGGCCATAAGAACATCCTTTGTGAGCGCGCCAAACAGCATGAAAGTTGACGCTTCGAAATTATTTAGGGGGTGCAGAACTGCATCTTTGAGCCCCTGCCCTTTCAGTCTACCTGAGCAGGGGTAAAAAGTGGAGGTTTACTTGGCTGCTAAGCGCGCCTCGCGGCGGATTCGCTGCAACTCTGGGTCTGGCACCGGCACGGCAGAAATCAAGCGCTTGGTGTATTCCTCCTGAGGGCGCTTGAGGATGTCGTCACGGTTTCCGACCTCAACGAGCCTTCCGTTCTGCATAACCGCAATTCGGTGAGACAGAATGTCAACGACCGCGAGGTCGTGACTGATGAAGAGGCAGGCGAACTTCAACTGCTCCTGCAGACCCTGAAGCAGCTCAAGGAATCGAGCCTGGACCGAGACGTCAAGAGCAGAAGTTGGCTCATCAGCAATCAGAAGATCAGGCGTCAAAGCTAGAGCTCGTGCAATACCTACTCGTTGACGCTGACCACCTGAAAGTTCGTGCGGGTAGCGGTTTCGGTAACTGCGAGGAAGTTCGACCGAGTCGAGAAGGTCTTCTACTCGACGGTTTAGCTCGTCGCCCTTGGCGATGTTCGCCAGGAACAAAGGCTCGCCGATGCTTTCGCCAATCGGCAGGCGCGGGTTTAGCGAGCTGGCAGGGTCCTGAAAAACGATTCCTGTCTGACGACGAATCGAACGGAGGTCCTTCTGACTTGCGTGGCTGATGTCCTGACCGACTACCTCGAGCTTTCCACCTGAAATCGGCAGGAGGCCAATGGCCGCGCGACCAATAGTGGTCTTTCCAGAACCTGATTCGCCCACCAAGCCAACAATCTCACCAGGGTAAATCTCAAGATTGAAGCCCTGAACGGCCTTGAATGCTGGGATGCGACCGCGCTTCGGGTACTCAATTTCCACGTTCTCTAGCTTTAGGACCGGTGCGGCGCTCTTACCTTCGGACGGTTCGAGCGTTCGGGCTGCAACGGTTCCGAGCTTAGGCACGGATGCGAGCAAAGCTTGAGTGTATGGGTGGTTAGGGCGGTTAAAGATTTGGTCGGCGGTGCCGTACTCGAGCGTCAGACCATCCTTCATAACCAGGATGTCGTCAGCGAGGTCGGCGACAACGCCCATGTCGTGGGTGATCAAGAGGACGGCCGAATTCAACCGGTCGCGAAGGTTTCTCATGAGGTCGAGAATTTCAGCCTGAACGGTGACGTCTAGGGCGGTGGTTGGCTCGTCGGCAACCAAAAGACCAGGGTCACAAGCCAATGCTTGGGCGATCATCGCGCGCTGACGCTGGCCGCCAGAAAGCTGGTGCGGGTACTTGTCGAATGAAGCCTCAGGGTTTGGAATTTCAACCATGGTGATTAGCTCAACTGCGCGAGCTTTAGCCTCTTTTGGCCCCATGTCGAAGTGTGTGCGAAGGGTCTCGACGATCTGGAAACCGATTGTGTAAACCGGGTTCAACGCGGTCATCGGCTCTTGGAAGATGTATGCCACTTCCTTGCCGCGGTATTGACGAAGAGTGGTTGCTGAGGCTCCAACCATCTCTACGCCCTTGACCTGGACGCTTCCAGAGGTGCGGGCGTTGCTAGCCAGCAAAGACATCAAGCCCATGGCCGTTGTCGACTTACCGGAACCGGACTCACCAACGATGGCAAGCACCTGGCCTGGCTTGACTTCGAAGTTCATGTCGATAGCGGCCGGATACCAGACGCCATCTACCCAGAAGTCAATGTTGTAGTTGCTAACCTTCAGAATCGGCTCAGACATTATTTATCTCCTGCGATGATTGAAACGTGAGTAATAGACAAATCTTCAGAACGCGCAGTGGCTACGTTTTTGCCGGCCTGGTGTTCGCACTGTGCGCGCTGCTGACCGCAACTCTGTGGCTGACCGAGGATGTTCAGACCGCTGTTTCCGGAAGCCTTTGGGCTGCAGCATTCGTGCTCGCGGCATACTTGATTTTCATTAGACCAAAGATCGAAATCTTCGATGAAGGCGTGATCATCACCAACCCATTCACCTCGATTGCAATCGGTTGGCACAAGGTAATCGATATCGACGTTCGCTACTCGCTGACCATTGTTACTCCAGCTAAGCGAATTAGTTCTTGGGCTGCGGTTGCTCCCGGCCGCTACCACGCCAGAACAGTTCATTCCAGCGAACTCAAGGGATACAAGCTCAGCAACCAGGTTCAAATTCGACCGGGAGAATCCCCAAGAACCAGCAGCGGCGAGGCCGCTCAACTCTGCAGACTTCGCTTTGAAGCTTTCGATCCAGAGACCGCCAACAAAATGGAAACCCGAGTTCAAATCAATGCCCTCAGCGGAACCGCGCTCATTTTGTGCGCCATAGCGGCGCTCGTTATTCAGAACCTTCATTAGGCGCGCGCCTTCGCCAACTTCGCCTCAGCGCGGTCCTTCTTGGTGATTCGACGCTTCTGACGAGGGTCGAAGGCATCTCGCAAACCATCACCGATGAAGTTGATGCAGAGCGCAATGGCGATGATGAACATACCTGGATACCAGAACAACCAAGGTCGGGTAGTGAACGAGTCCTGGTACTTCGAGATCAACAAACCGAGTGAAACGTCTGGCGGCACGACACCGAAGCCGAGGTAGCTCAACGCCGACTCGGTGATGATCGCACCTGACATTAGAAGCGTTACCGACACGATGATTACACCGACGGCGTTCGGCAGGATGTGCTTGAACACAATTCTTGCGTTGTTTGCGCCGGCAACTCGAGCGGCGTCGACAAACTCACGTTCGCGAAGGCTTAGGAATTCACCGCGCACCAATCGCGACAGACCTGTCCAAGAAAACAGACCAAGGTAGGTTGCTAGGAAGATGACGCCGAGGTTTCCAAACTGGAAACCGATTACCGAACCGATGATGATTGCAGGAATCGTGATGATGAAGTCTGTGAAACGCATCAAAACAGCGTCTACCCAGCCGCGGAAGTAGCCAGTCACGGCACCGACAACGGTTCCGATGAAAGCGGCGATGAGGCCGATGATTAGCATCACGACGATTGACTGCTGCGCTCCGCGCATTACAAGTGCAAAATAGTCGAGGCCGATGTCATCTTGCCCGAACGGGTGAGCGCCAATGGCCATACCGGTGCCATCGATGAATGAAGGCAGGATGTCCAGTGTTGGAGCTCCGACGATTCCCTCTGGTGACACAGTCAGGTTCGGGTCGATGTCGGTGATGCTCCAGTTCCACCAGCCGGGGAACGAAATTGGGTTCGTTTCGTTTCCTAGGTGAATTCCCGATGCAGTGAATACGAACAGCACCATGAAAATTAGGCTCACCAGCGAAATCATTGCCGCGCGGTGTCGAACGAAACGGCGGCGAACGATTTGACCTTGACTTAGGCCTTCGGTCTCTTTATTTGCGATGGCGTTTTCGCCGGTCTGAGAAACGAGTTCTTTTGATTTCTTCTTGAACATGATTACTTTCCAACTCGAATTCGTGGATCCAGAACTGAATAAAGCAGGTCAGCCGCAAGGTTGGCCAGAACAGACATAGTTGCTGTCACAAGGAACACGCCCATGAGCAGGTTGAGGTCCATGGAGTTGATTGCCTGGTTAAAGAGCGTTCCCATTCCAACCCAACCGAAGATTCGCTCGGTGATGATCGCACCACCGATGATTCCGGCAAAGTCGACAACCATAAGAGTGGTCAACGGAATCATGGTGTTACGGAAGGCGTGGCGCATGATTACTGTGCGTTCTGTAAGGCCCTTAGCTCGAGCCGTACGGATGTAATCCTGGTTCAAGACTTCGAGAAGCGAACCGCGCGAGTAGCGGATGTAGCCTGCGAAGGAAATCAGGGTTAGCGCAACGGTTGGCAGGAACATGTGCATCAAAATGTCGAGTGTGGTGAACCAGAAGTTTCCTGGCTCCAACAAATCATTGACCTGACCGACAGTTGGCACAGGTCGGAAGTTGACCGCATCGGTTGACATGTATGGGCCCCAGGTCTGCATGAACTTGTCGACCAATATCAGGCCGGCAATCAAAATCGAGGTCAAAATTGTGGTTCGAATTACAGGCCCACGGTCAATCTTGGCGAACACGAAGCTGACGCCCACTGCCAAACCGATGGTCACAACGCCAAGAAGGATGAAGTTGAGAAGGTGCCCATCCTGGTCTAGAACCCACTGAGTTGGATAGTAAGCAACAAGCCCGAGCACAGCCATAGCCAATGAAGATCGAAGTGCTGACTTGACCGTCAAACCGGTAGACAGGTGGGTGATGGCAAATGCGATGCCAACGCTCGCTCCGAAGATGACGATTGGGCCAAGGCCCGGGTTGCGGAACCAGTCAATGGCTCCCATTAGCCAAATGAGTGATGAGGTCGTTGAGGCTGCCACGGCAAAGATGGTTATTACTTTTCGCCGGTCGCCTCCGATAACCGAGCCCCAGAAAAGACCGCTGGCGAGCCCCAGCCCGATTACCCAGGGCGGAGACACTTGGGGTTCGGCGAGGAAGTTGTTAAACCCGATTGCTAGGTACTGCTTTAGAAGAACCGCAAACCAGAAGATCGGCAGCGAGAAGAGTAGGAATGCGAAGAAGGTCATGGCGTAGTCAAAGCGGCTGTACTGACGAAGCGCCGTGACGATACCGATGGTGATACCAAGGATGATTGCAATCACCGTTGCCCCGACGACCAAGCGAATGGTGGTTGGAATTGCCGCTGCAACCGCAGCTGTGACGGACTGAGCGTCACGAGTCATACCGAAGTCGACTTGGCCCACAAAGGCTCCAAGGACGCCCTTGAGCCAGAGGAAGTAACGAAGTGGCGGTGGGACGTCGAGCTGCAGCTCTCGAGTGAGTGTGATGATCTGCTGTGCCGCGTTTGGATCCTGGCTGATTCTCAGAGCCTCAAGAGGGTCCCCAGAAATGGCGCTCAAGTTGTAGATGATAAAACTTGAGCCAAACAAGATAACGATCAACGCCGAGAGACGGCGCATGATATAGGCGATCAATTTGATCCCTTTCGGTCACAACTTTGTGATTTAAAACTTCGGCGAATGGTGTTCGCTCCAGCCTAAACCAGAAGAAATAATTATTCTCTCTCCACCCGAAAAAGGCACCCAGATTTCTCTGGGTGCCTTTTTCCTAGGTGGTGAAACGACTAGAAACTAAGTTCTAGTACTTCCACTCCCAGAAGTTCCAAACCAAGGTTGGAGACAACGGTGCTGGCTTGACGTTCTTCAACGCCGAGTTCACAGCAGTCGCTGCTGGGTGCTGGAAGATCGGCAGGGTAACTGCATCAGAGATGAGTAGCTTCTCTGCTGCCAGGTACTTTGCGGTGATCTGTGCAGGTGACAACTTCTGCTCTAGTGACTTCAAAGTTGAGTCCATTAGAGGGTTGTTGTAGCCGATGAAGTTGTTTCCACCGTCTGACTGGAAGTTGGCGTTTGAGCCGGTCTGGCTAGTTGAGGTTGGGCACCATGCGAAGAATGCTGCATCGTACTTGTTGTCATCTAGGAAGCCACCCCAACCTGCGGTGCCGGTGTTCTCAACATCGAAGCCAGCCTTTGCAAGCTCAGCCTTGATTAGAGCAGCCTCAGCAGCACGACGGCTGTTGCTTGGCTGACCCCAAAGAAGCTTGACCGCAACCGACTTGCTGTCTGCAGCAGCGGTTGGGTAGTGCTTCTTCACTAGAGCTAGAGCAGCAGCGGTGCGAGTTGCCTGGGTGCCAGCGGTGAACTTGCTAACGCCTGAACCCTTGACGATGTCGTTGTAACCCGTCTGACCTGGAAGGGTGAATGACGAGTTGACAACTACAGCCTTTGCGTTGATCGGCTTGACTAGCTTCTCAACGATTTCTTCACGTGGGAAGGCCAATAGGAATGCGGTACGCAAGTCGCGAGCCTTGGCGTTCTTTGCAGCGTTGTTGCTAGCTGCAAATGGGCCGGTGTAGTCGGTGTCGTTGATTGAACCCTGACGAACATCGACGTGCTCGAAGCAGCTGCTGGTTCCACCGATTACGGTGACTCCAGGAATCGCCTTTAGCTGTGCTACTGCGTCAGCGGTTGGCTGCCCCTGGTAGATGTCGATTTCCTTGTTTGCAAGCGCCTGAGAAGCAGCGGTTCCATCAGCAATCATCTTTAGGATGACGGTCTTGATGCCGTTGGTCTTTGGGCCCGAGTTGTACTTAGGGTTTAGTCCAAGAGTTACTGACTGGTCTGCAACCGCGCCAGTGATCTTGTATGCACCGTTGCCAACTAGAAGAAGTGGGTTGGTTGAAGAGCTAACAGCCTTGATGTTGTAGCTCTCGCTCCAAACCTTTGCCATCTTCGATAGCAGAGCGTTGTTGTATGACTTGAACGCAGCTAGGAATGCAGCCTTAGCAGCGGTGTTCTCTGCAGCTGAACCAAGCTTGGTCTTGCCATTAGCTAGCTGAACAAGTGCGTGAACTGGGCTAACGCCAGGACCGGTGATCTCCCAGTCAGGCTGGAATGAGTCGTAACGCACGGTTACTGACATCTTGTCTGCAGACAGGGTTGGTAGACCAACCACGTGGCTGTCGTAGACGCCGCCGTAACCAAGTGAGTTGAACGCAGGAGTCTTCTCGGTGTCCTTAGGGTCGCCAAGACCGGCCTTCTTTGAGTAAGCACCGCTCGATAGCACGTGGCTTAGAAGAAGGTCAACACCGTCGATGGCGGTGCCGTCTGACCAAAGCTTGCCCTTGTTGACGGTGTACTCAACGCGGAAGTCCTTTGGAGTGTTCTTGATGATCTTGTATGAACCAAAGGTGGTGTTCTTCACCAAGTTGGCAGATGAGTTGTAGTAGTTGAAGCCAGCACCGGTCATGTATGCAACGTCAGCGTTGATAGTCAGGTTGGTGTCTGGGGTCGACGGGTTCAATGAAGTCAGAGCGTTGCTTTCAACGATGACTACGGTGCTGCGAGTTGCTGCTCCAGCAGGCGCTGCTACTGCTGAGATTCCAGCAATCGCAAGGGCACCAACCGCAGTGGCAGCAATGGCACGAACGAATCGTGTTGCTTTCATACAGTTTCTCCTTTTCGGGTGGGCACCAATGGCGGCCTCAGTCACATCTATGACTAGAAACGCGTGCATCGTTGCCCGTGATGGAAACACTCTACGCGGG
>WLGA01000047.1 GCA_009703445.1 Actinomycetota bacterium
ACGCGTCTTGAATTGGTGGGACTCAGCATCATCCAAGTGATGAGTAGACTGCCGATATGAGCGCAATCATTCGACCTATCCGAACGACAGATCGCAGCCAGTGGGACACCCTGTGGCAAGGATATTTGAGCTTTTATGAGCACGAACTGTCAAGCGAGCAGACCGAGCTCACCTGGAATCGGCTCATCGATGAAGATTTCGAAATGCACGGATTGGTTGTCGAACTTGACGGCGAATTGGTTGGTTTGGCTCACGTTTCTTTCACCCACTCATCCTGGGCACAAAATCGCGACCTCTATCTCGAAGATCTTTTCGTCTCGCCGACGGTTCGAGGTCAGGGATTCGGGAAAGCACTTATTTTGGCCTTGGATGAGGTTGCCCGCGAAGAAGGGGCACGCAAAGTTTGGTGGGAGACCCACAAAGACAACGCGGTTGCTCGACGCCTCTACGATTCGGTTGCCGAGCTATCAGAGTTCGTGAAATACACCCGAGCGGTCGACTAGGAATGCAGAAAGGCCCCCGATTTTCGTCGAGGGCCTCTCAAGTTAGCTAGCCGAACAGATTGGTCCAGGCCAAGCTCAGCAAGAACAAACTTGCACAACTCAGCAGGCTGCCAAGGCCCAGGCCGACTGGCGAACGCCATCCGTGCCAGCGTTCTTGGTAATCAAAACGCTTCCTGGTCCAGGAATCTCTCAGTTCAACCCATTCGGACATCTCTTGGAGATTCTTAGCTTTCTTTTCCTCATTCATGTTTCTTCACTTTCTTCGGATTATTGATTTGAGTGAAGCGAAAATTATTAACATAAACAGGCTTCGCTAGGACTCTAGCAAATGTGGCTGGTCTGGGCACTTTTGTTGGATGGAGACAACGAGACAGGCGAGCCCTGAGATGAACACTAATGGACCTAAAAACGGGTTCAAGGATGAGAATGCCATCCCGAACCCCGTGATGATGTAGCCCCAAATTCGCAGTTGGAGCGAACCTCTCGGGTTGTTGTAACCGTCCACTGTGATTAGTAACCGTCGAACCGCCAACGAAAGTAGGCTAGCGCTAGCTGCAACCGCGATGAATAACAACGATCCTTCGAGCCAAAAACCTTCCGGGTAGGTCACAGCTTTGCCGAACTCTTCGGCAGGGTATTCAATAGCCGATAGCGTGCCGGCCCGCTCAACCAGAGCCCCAGACAAAAGAGTAGTAACCACTGAGAAAATTAGAGCGCAAGCAATGTTGCCCCAACGTTTGACTTTCAAGGATCTCATTCGATGCCTTTCTGTTTTGGAACTTGCAAGCAAGTAAGTTGAACGTAGCCCAGGACTAATTTCAGACGCTAGCCAATTTCGGACAATTTCGGGCACACTTTGGACAATTTCGGACAATCTGCCGAGCCAGCAGAGATTTCCGTTCACTTGCTGCCATTGCAGCGACCCAAATAGGAATGAATCAGGCCTTTCGTGGCTTGACCCTTAGGAAGCATTGATTGCACCTCGAAGGGAAACCCGTGAGCACCTCATCCAAGAATTTTGATCTCCGCGAATTCGTTGGCGACCTTTTTACCATCGTCAAAGACCGCGCCATGGATGCAGGACAGCCGCGCACTTCAACCCAGCCAACCTCCGAGCAGATCGAAGTGGCGATCTTGGCGACCCTAGTAGAGACCCCTAAAAATGCTGCTGAGATTGTCTCGGCGCTAGCACTGACCAGCGCTGGAGTTTGGATGCCGACTGCCGGCAAAATTCACCCGATACTTTCGAAGTTGACTGAGGAAAAGTCGGTTTCGGTCAAGACCGATGGAGATCGCAAGGTCTATTCGATCACCAAGACTGGCAAAACTGCCCTCAAGAACGCTGCCGAGAAGCCTGCCGCTGAACCTGCGGGAACCCGATCAACTGGCTCGACCAAAAACCTACTCAACTGCGACGCCAGCTTCCTAAAGAGCGCGTCTAAGCTCGGACCAGTGATGCTCGATGTTGCTCAGACCGGAACCCGCGAGCAGCAGCAGGCCGCCGCGGCAGCTCTCGATGAGATGCGCAACAAGCTGCACGCCATCCTTGCCGAGAAGTAAACCTTGAACAATCCCGCACTAAAGGCTCGCTATCGCCGCATTCTGCGATTTGCGTCGCTCGCGCTTGCCGAGCTTTGGTGGTTCGAGCTGTTTCTGCCGCAGATCGGTCTGGCGAAGCTAGGGGCACGCGGCCGCATTGGCCGTTTGAAGCGCCTAGCCCGCAAGTTTCACGACCTAGCCGCTGACCTCGGAGGCCTGATGGTAAAGGTTGGGCAATTCCTATCCGCTCGCCTCGACGTATTGCCTGAATCGGTAACTAAAGAACTCGAAGGCCTCCAGGATGAGGTTGCGCCCGAACCGTTCGACAAGATTCTTTCGCTGGTTGAGAGCGAACTCGGCATGAGCGCTTCGGCGGCATTCGCATCAATCAACCCAGAACCGATCGCGGCTGCTTCGCTGGGTCAGGCATACCGGGCGAAACTGTCACCGGGACTTGCGGCCGACCTGGGATACGAAGACGTCATCGTCAAGGTGCTTCGTCCGGGCATCGAGGAAATCGTCGAAGTCGACCTGAAGGCGCTTCGCAAGATTGGCGGATGGTTGTCGCGCGTGAAGCTGGTTTCGCGCCGAACCGATGCGCCGGCACTCGTCGAAGAGTTTGCAGCCACCACTCTCGAAGAGATTGACTACCTGCACGAAGCCCAGAATCTAGAGCGCTTTGCGGCGAATTTCGCAGGCGACGCTCGAGTCGGAACCCCAGACATCATCTGGGAACGCAGTGCGAGACGCGTGCTGACCCTGAGCGATGTTTCAGCAATCAAGATCTCGGATGTTGACGCTCTGATTGCTGCCGGCCTAAATCCGAATGCCGTTGCGGCCGAGCTGGCTCGAGTGACTTTCGAGCAGTTCTTCGTGACCGGGTTCTTCCACGCCGACCCACATCCTGGCAACATCTTCGTCAAGCCGATGCCTGCCGAGTCGGGAATCGACTTCACTTTGACCTTCATCGACTTCGGCATGATGGGCCAAGTTGACGAGAACCTGCGCAACAACCTTCAGCGATTCCTATTCGCCGTTGCGTCGAGAGATGCCCGAGGATGGGTTGCCGCTTGCGAGCGACTCGGAGTGCTGCTCCCCTCTGCAGACACCGTGATCCTCGAGCGAGCAATCTCGGAACTCTTCGACCGGTTCGGCGGAGTTGGAGTTGGCGAATTGGTTCAGACCGATCCGCGAGAACTTCGCGAGTTTGCCTTGCGATTCAGTGAACTTCTGCGAACTCTGCCGTTCCAGCTGCCAAACGACTTCTTGTTCCTGATTCGCGCGTTGTCGCTGATTTCTGGTGTTGCCAGCACGCTCAACCGCGAGTTCAATATCTGGGATGCGATTGACCCGTTTGCCCGCGGCCTGCTCAATGGCGCCGGTTCTGGTGTGGCGAAAAACCTGGGCAAGGAATTCTTGTCGTTTGCGACGACGATTGGCCGCCTGCCTGGCCGAATCGACGACCTGGTGTCGCGAATTGATGCTGGTCAAGTAATCATTCGAAACCCTGAGTTGGAAACTCGTATGCGAGCGCTGGATTCGAGTGTTCGGCGCGGCACCTCGGCGCTCTTGTTCACCGGCTTGCTGATCGGTGGGCTGATGATCAACGACCAGAATGAAACCTTGAGTTACTGGCTCCTCGGCATTTCTGTGCTGCCACTCATCCATGCCCTAGGTTTTGGGCGAATCAGCCGCTAAAAAAATGCTCGAACTAGGCAATCAGTGCGGTCGCCGGGATTCCAAGTTCTCGATTGAGATTGCGAATCATGCGAAGGGTTAGCGGTCGCTTTCCATTGAGCACTTCGTAAACGCGGTTGGAGTTGCCGATGAGGGGCACCAGATCAGTTACCCCGAGCCCGCCTTGCTCCATGCGGAACTTTATTGCTTCGATTGGGTCAGGCTTGTCGACGGGATAGTTCTTCGACTCATAGGCCTCGATGAGCGTGGCTAGAACGTCTAGTTTGTCCCCGGCTGGTGTTCCAAGTTCCGGATCTCCCTCGATGAGCTGGTCAACTTCGGCAAGTGCAGCCATGAGGTCTGCATCATTACGAATTGGTTTAATCTCCATCATTTTCCTCCTTTGATGAAACGAATTGTTTGGGCGTCAATCCTGTCGTAGTCACTGTGGGTGCCCAGAAACTTCACGAACACAATTTGTGATTTATAGGCAACATCGACGGCCAGACGATATTTGTTGCCAGCGATGTTGAACACAACCCGACCACTTTTCAGGATGCTAGCCGAGCGATAGGTGGCCTTGATGTCAGCAGGAGAGCCCCAATTGGCTGCTCGGACTTCATCGACCCAAGCCGTTAACTGCTGTTCAGCGTCGGGATGCGCGCCCCAGAAAGATTTGATCGTCGAAACTGCAATAAGGCGCATGGAAACAATTTAGTCCCAAATTGGGACTAATGTCAAGGATGCGGATTGTCGGAAAGGTACTTTGACTAGGCGCGCAAGGCGAGCATGAACTGACCGCCACCCGGGGTGATTTGGGTTTCAAAATCCATGTCTGGGGCGAAGCGCGAAAGTCTATCTAGCAACCACTCGGCGGCCTGTTCGGCATCCGCCTGGGATGGGCAACGAGCGACAATTTCGCGGCCGCCTTTTCGTCCGAGACGTTCGACCGATTCGAAAATCGGTGACGGGTCGACGACAAACAAGTCAGGCGACCATGGCACAACCGGGGCAATCTTGCCCTTCATGGTGTTGCAGGCGCGGTGGGCCAGGCGCTCAACTGTGGCCGAGCCCTTTTTAGCCTTGGCCGCTGCATAGTTGTCGATGCTTGGGCCTAGATCTGAGTTAGTCGAACCATCCGGGTCAACCGCTGCATCACACAACCAGCAACGCCAACCATCCTTGGTGCCAACTTCATTCAAATCACTCATGCAAGCAGATTACGCTATAGATGGATTCACAGGAGGACCCACCAATGGCAATGTCAGACGCAGAAAAGCAAGCACTCAAAGAGACCATGGCCGAGCGCGCCAAGGCTCGCAAGAAGATGAGCCCCGAGCAGCTTGAACAAGAGGTGCTCGACAAGATTGCGGCGATGGCTCCGGCCGACCGTGCCATCGGTGAAAAGGTGCACGCACTCGTAAAGAAGGTTGCGCCGAACCTCCAATCGAAGACTTGGTATGGAATGCAGGCTTACTGCGACGATTCCGGCAAGACAGTGGTCTTCTTCCAGGACTCCGGCAAGTTCAAGGCTCGCTATTCAACCCTTGGATTCCAGGACACCGCGAACCTAGACGAGGACCTGATGTGGGCAACATCGTTCGCTGTTATGGGCTGGAGCGCAGCCGTAGAGAAGCAAATCACCGCACTCGTTAAGCGCGCAATTAGCTAACTAATAACGCTTGACGTTAATAACGCGACGCGTTATGTTTAACACGTGATCGCATCCTTTGCTAACTCGAACTCTGAGAAGGTGTGGTTGCGCGAGCGTGTGGCAAAGTGGTCACCTGAAATCCAAAGAGTAGCGCTGCGAAAACTCTTAATGATTGATGCCGCCGACTTCCTTCACGACCTCAAAATACCGCCTGGGAATCGCCTCGAGTCTCTGGCAGGCGACCGTGTGGGGCAGCACAGCATCCGGGTCAATGATCAATGGCGAATTTGCTTCACCTGGACCAAGGCTGGTGCCGAAAATGTCGAAATCGTCGATTACCACTAACGCTGAAAGGAACCACATGAGCACTTATGAACCGATTCACCCGGGCGAGATTCTGCTTGAAGAATTTCTAAAGCCTTTTGGGGTTTCACAATATGAGCTGGCAAAAGTTGTTGGAGTCTCACCGAGACGCATCAACGAGATAGTTCACGGCAAGCGAGCCATTTCACCGGACACCGCTTTGAGGCTTGCACGTGCTTTTGACGTTAGCGACCGGTTCTGGCTAAATCTGCAGAATCGCTACGACCTAGAAGTCGAGAAACTAAAGTTGGCCGACTCACTCTCAGGCATTAGAGCTTTTACTGTCGCTGTCTAAAGCGCGCGAAGTTCACCCAGCGACTCGGAACCACCGAGCGACTTCACGGCCAGCGCGTTGTGCAATTCGTCGTGCGTGGCATCATCGATCAGCCCATTGCGCTGCAACAACTTGAGGGCAACCAAGGGAGCTGCCCGCAGTGAACCATCGGCGATCTTGACGGCCACACCGTGACCAGTCTTCAAGCCGATTACAAAGACGCCCTCGGCACCGAGTTTTGAAACCATTCCGTGTTCCATGATCAGAGCATCCGGGGTCTTGGCATCTCCGACAGCCCACGGATTAGCCAACATCGCGTTGGCGATCTCAGGCTCGGTGGCGGCAAACTTGCCAATCGCGCGAGCTAGTCCTTCGACCGTGATGGTGTGAAGCGGGGCTCCGCAGCCATCGACAGTTGAGTGCAGAATTTTTTCACCCGAGAACTCCTCCAAGACTTCGGCAACCAGAGCCTGAAGCGGGTGCTGCGGGTCAAGGTAGGTTTCAACATCCCAGCCTGCGGCCTTCGAAGCGGCTATGAACCCGGCGTGCTTTCCTGAGCAGTTGAAAGCAGCCTTCGAAACACCCTCGGCCTCGGCTCGCGCTGCCGGATTGCCCGGCCAAGCTTGCGGGCACTGAAGTGCATTTTCGTCCAAGCCGACACCGGCGAGAATTCCGTCGACCAAGGCAATGTGACGGGCGGTTCCCTGATGACTGCCTGCGCAAATCGCGAGTTCTTCGCCAACGAGGTCGAGCCCGGCACGTCGCATGGCTACGACCTGAAGAGGTTTCACAGCACTTCGCGGGTAAATAAGACGCTTCGAGACTCCGAGGTGGTCGATGAGCTTGCCATCCGGGCCAACCAAAGCTGCAATTCCTCGGTGACGAGACTCGACCAAGCCTGCTCGTTCAAGAACCGCAACCTCGACGAAGTCGAGTGGATGAGGGGTGAGGGCGGCGGCCGTGGCAGAGATAAAAGTCATATTTAGTGCACCACGGGCTTTTCATTGCGGGTGCCGTATAGGCCGACGACCGCGGCGGTCACCAAAAGAATCGACATAAATAGCGTCACGCCAACGATGTCGAGGCCGAAAAATAAGCTGGTCAGTGGGGCGGCTATCGCACCACCCAGCGAGTTGGTGAATCCGATTAGACCGGCCGCGGTTCCCGCACGGGCTGCGTGGTCACGCATTGCCAGGCCGAGCATGTTTGCCATGCAGAAGCCCATGGCCGAGATCGAAAGTGCAAACCCAATGATTGACGTTGCCAGGGTGTGCAGGTTGAATACGTTCATGGTGGTCATGAACAGCGCTGAGAAAATTGACTGGCTTAGGCCATAACGCAGCAAAGTGATGCTTGCGAATCGCTTCAGCAATGATCGGTTGATGGCGTTGGCCGAGAACATGACGATGGTCACGGCAGCAAACGCATACGTGTATTCGGTTGGGGTCAGGTTGAAACCATCTTGCAGCGCGAAGGGTGCGCCGGCAATGAACACACATACCTGACCGAAAAGCAGACCCCCGGTGACGGCCATGGCCACAAATCTGCGGTCGCGGAAGATCTCGCCCCAAGAAGCAAACGTGGTTTTGAAGCTCAGTTGACTGCGCTTCTCAACCGGCAGAGTTTCGGGCATCAACCAGGCGGCCATTGCTAGAACCGCAGCACCGAGACCAGTCAAGAAAATGAAGACCACGTGCCAGTCGCCGAGCAGTAGAAGCTGACCGCCGACCAGAGGAGCAACCACCGGGGCGAGGCTCGAGATGGCAGCCTGGGTTGAATAGAGCCTTGATGCATTCTGCCCAGTGGCGACGTCACGGATGAACGCATTGTTGATCACGAAACCGGCGGCAGCCGAGAACCCGAGGACATACCTGGCGATGATCATCCAGGTCACATCGGCGGCTAACAAACAGGCGATCGAGGCCAGGATGAAGACCGACATGGCAATCAGCAGTGGTCGACGGCGGCCGAGCGCGTCGATGAGTGGGCCGACAAAGAGCTGCCCCGAAGCCATGCCCAGCAAACTTGCCGTGATGGTGAGCTGCACCATTGTGTCTGTGGTGTTCAGATAAA
>WLGA01000048.1 GCA_009703445.1 Actinomycetota bacterium
GGTGTCTTGAGTGACACCTCTGGTGCACTCAGCAACACCTTTGAGTTCACCGAAAAGAAGGTTCGCGACGTTGCCGTTTCAATCGACAAGGTTGTCTCGTTCGAAGAATCTGTCACACCGCGCGAAGTTGAGCAGGCTGTGGCCAAGTATGGGTTCTCTCGCTACCCGCTAACCGGCGCAGACGGCGAAATCGTGGGCTACCTGCACCTCAAGGACGTTATCGATCTTGACCTTGACGAGGTTGATGACCCGTTCCCATCCAAGCGAGTGCGAAACATGATTTCACTCTCGGCCAACATGGAATTGGAAGACGCCCTGGCCAGCATGCGCCGAGTCAACTCGCACATGGCGAAGGTGTTAGATCGCGGCGGTAAGTTGCGTGGCGTGTTGTTCCTAGAGGACATCCTCGAAGAACTCGTTGGAGAAGTTCAGGACGCGACTCGTCGCTAGAACTTGCCTCGCGAGTATTGGTTAGGCCAGTAGTCAACTTCGACACCAAGTTCGTGTGCTGCTCTGAGCGGCCACATTGGGTCTCTAAGCTCGGCGCGGCCAATCATGATCACCTCGACGTTGCCTCGCTGCAAGATTTCTTCGGCTTGGGCTCCGGTCGTGATTTGCCCAACCACGGCAACCGGTGAGTCAACCCTCTCGGCGACGAACTCGGCGATTGGCACTTGATAGCCAGGGCCGGTTGGAATAGTCACGCCAGTGACCAAGCCTCCGGTTGAGATGTCGAAAAGATCTGCGCCAGCCTCGGCGCACCAGGTAGCAACCGTTGACGTCTGAGTTTCATCCCAGCCGCCTTCAACATAATCGGTGGCCGAGAAGCGAACCAAAATAGGCATTCCCTCGCCGACCTCGGCGCGCACGCCGGCAACGATTTCAAGTAGGAATCGAGCCCGGTTTTCGAGCTCACCGCCATAAATGTCGGTCCGGTGATTGGTTAGCGGAGACAGGAATTGATGAACCAGGTAGCCATGCGCCGCGTGAATCTCGATAACGTCAAATCCTGCATCCTGTGAGCGTCGCGAGGCTGCAATGAACTCATTCACAATGTCTGAAACTTCGGCAGTTTCGAGTTTGCGCGGGGCTTCATAGCCGGTGAAAGCCTCATCCGTGGCCGACACGGATTGCCAACCGCCATCGGTCAACGGCACAGAGCCGTGGCCAGACCACTCGCGGTAGACCGAAGCCTTGCGGCCGGCGTGCGCAAGTTGAATGCCAACGGCAGCACCCTGCCCGTGCATGAAATCAATGATGTAGGCCCACCCATCAGCCTGCTCATCGTTCCAAATTCCGGTGTCCCAGGGAGAGATTCGACCCTCGGGTGCAACTGCTGTGGCTTCGACCATGATCAGGCCGGCACCGCCGGCGGCTCGCGCTCCAAGGTGAACCAGGTGCCATTCGGTCGGCACCCCATCTCGATCCTCAGCCGAATACTGGCACATAGGCGCGACCCATGCTCGGTTTCGCACGGTTAGATCACGGATGGTGATGGCTTCAAATAGCTTGCTCATGCTTAGAACTCTATTCGGTAGCCTTGGGGCATGGACTTGCTTTCGTCAGTATTGCGAAGCCCCGTCGCCGAGGATGACAAATACTCGCGTGGCGTGGTCGGTTTCGTGACCGGTTCGACGAACTTTCCCGGTGCAGCGATCCTTGGGGTCACCGCTGCAATGCGAACCGGAGTAGGCATGGTTCGCTGGATTGGCCCCGAAGCGGTTGGCCGCATACTGCTTGAGGTTCGGCCAGAGGTCGTTCTCCAGGATGGTCGGGCTCAGGCCTGGGTGATAGGTTCGGGTGTTGCAAACGACCAACACGACGAACAACTTGAAAACGCAAAATCGAAACTTGGTGAAGCGAAGTTCGCGGTGGTTGATGCGGGTGCACTGGAATTTGTGAACTTCGAGACACTTGGCGCAGCATCGGTATTGACACCGCACGCTGGAGAAATGTCGCGCCTTCTAGCGCGACTTGGCGACAACTGGTCGAGATCAGACGTTGAGCATTCACCCGTCGATGCTGCGAAGTTGGTCGCCTTCAAGAGCGGCCAAGTGGTTCTGCTCAAGGGCAATGTGACCACCGTCGCTGACCCGTCTGGCGCTAGCTGGCAAACCCCTCCCGCAAACCCCGCCCTTGCAACCGCTGGCAGCGGCGATGTTCTAGCCGGCATCCTGGGAGCCCTGATTGCCAGCAATACTCTCAAGCTCGAAGCGGAGGAGCTCTCTTTGGCGCAACTCGCACTCGCGGCTGCGCTCTTGCATGCTCGAGCAGGGGATTTGGCGGCAGAATCGGGCCCGGTTGTGGCACTAGACATAGCCGAGGCTTTGCGCGCGGTGGTCGGAGACATCCTTGGTTAAGTTATTTAGTCTCTGGCTGGCTACCGTTGCCGTGCACGTTTGGTTGGCAATTGAGGCCCAGCTGAACCCTCAGACAGCCCCATTCAACGATGTGAACTTGTATGGCTATTGGGTCGACCAAGTGAACTTGAATCATGGATTATTGGGAGTCAACGAAGCCTGGGTTTATCCCTTCCCGGCGCTTGCTCCTATGGCCATCGCGGACTTTTTCGGTGCGACAACTGGAGTCTTGACGGGCTGGATTATCCTGGTCTGCCTCTTGCACCTCGTTGCTCTCAGCGCCGTGGTCGATTGGGGTCACGCCAACGCGTCGGCTTATAAGGCGGCGGGTTTTTACCTGCTGTTTCTAGTGATTTTGGGTCCGGTAGCGATCGGCCGCATCGACGCGGTTGCCGCGTTTTTCGCGATTCTCGGTTTGGTGCAAATCCGGCACAACCGACCTCGAATGGCCATGGCCCTATTCACCATGGGCGCTTGGATAAAGATTTGGCCGGTAGCAGCCGCAATCGCAGTGTTTTCCGCGACCAAGTCGAAGACCCGCCTAATTCTTGCGGCTTTCGCAACTACCGCCTCGATTCTCGCCGTTGGAGTCTTGCTCGGTGGAAATGAAAAGCTCTTGTCGTTCGTTTCGATGCAGGGGGCACGTGGGCTGCAGGTCGAATCGGTGTTCGCAACGTTTTGGGTTTGGGCGGCTAAATTCGGCGCACCGGGCGCTGGAATCTATTTCGACAATCAGCTGGTCACGAACCAGGTCTCGGGAGCGTTTTCCAACGAAATCGCCTGGATTCTCGGTTTAGTACTGCCCGGGGCGTTAGCCATCACGATTTTTCTTGGTATTCGGGCTTACCGCGCAGGAGCAGAAACCAAGCATCTCTTTGTCGCAACTTTTCTCACGGCAACCCTTGATCTAATCGTTTTCAACAAGGTCGGTTCACCGCAGTTTGAGCTTTGGCTCGCCGTCCCGCTAATGGCCGGCATCCTGTTTGGTTTGCCAAACTGGCGTCTGCCCGTCATCCTGGGTTCTTGTATAGCGCTGCTGACAAACTTGCTCTATCCAATTTTCTACATGGATTTGATGGCGCTTGGATGGCTTGGAATTGCCATTCTCACCTTGCGTAACGCCTTACTGATCGCGCTTTTGGTTTGGGCAAACCTACGCCTATCGAAATTGGCGAATTAGCTCTCAAGTAGCTGGATCAAAAGCGGGCCGACCAGGTCGCGCTCAATCAAGAATCCGTCGTGGCCATAAGAAGACGTAATGGTTTGCAAGCCGCCACCGATCATTTCGCCACCGATGTGGTCTGCGATGCGTTGCTGATCACCAATCGGGAAGCATCGGTCGCTATCGATTCCGGCCACGAGCGAGGTTGCTTTCACGCTCTTCAGCGCTTCTTCGACCGAACCGCGACCGCGACCAACGTCGTGTGAGTTCATTGCTTCCACCAAGGTGATGTAGCTGTTTGCGTCGAACCTGCGGGTGAACTTGTTGCCGTGGAAGTCGAGGTAGCTCTCGACGGCAAAACGGCCACCTTTACCGAGTGGGCTCACCTGAGACTGCCAGGTGCGTTCAAAACGGTCATTCAATTCGCCGTGTGAACGATAGTTCAACAGAGCCATGCGACGCGCAAGAGCCAATCCGCGGTGCGGGCCAAACCCTGGCTTCGCGTCGTAGTAGTTGCCGTCCGCGAATGCCGGGTCGGTCTTAATCGCCTCAACCTGGATGGAGTTGGTAGCAATCTGGTCTGCGCTGGCGATGGCAGGCGCTGCGATCACAGCAACCTTCTTGAGGGCGTCGGGATACATGATTGCCCACTCGAGTGACTGCATGGCGCCCATTGAGCCGCCGATGACAGCAAACCAAGTCTTGATGCCGAGAACCTTTGAAAGCTCGTGCTGGGCATTCACTTGGTCTCGAATGGTCAGGTATGGGAAGAGCGCGCCAAATTCGCGGCCGTTGGTATCGAGTGAACTCGGGCCAGTTGAACCCTGGCAGCTACCGAGCATGTTTGGCGCAACCACGAAGTATTTGTCGGTGTCGATTGCCAAACCTGGGCCGATGATGTCGCTCCACCAACCTTCGGTTGGGTGGGCTTTGCTCGCAGAACCGGTTGCGTGCGAGTCACCGGTTAGGGCATGCAAAACCAAGACGGCGTTGGTGTGCTCGTGGTTCAGCTCACCCCATGATTCGAATGCGATTCGAGCAGAGGCTAGCGTCCGGCCGCTTTCGAGCTTTAGGTTGCTGATCGGAGCAAACTGTCGGTCGCCAGCCAAATCTCCGTCGCGCCAGGCTCCGGTCGCAGGTGGTCTTCCAATTAGCTGACGACTCAGTTCCTCGGTCACGAATGACGAGGGGACTGTATCTTCGGGCGTTTGGAATTCCATCGACTTAAGCCTAACGGCGCAAATCCAGAATCACGAACCCACTACTTGGTTGCTGCGAAGCCTGTCTCTAGGTCGGCAATCAAATCAGCGATTGACTCTAGGCCAACTGACAAGCGCACCAATCCCGGAGTCACGCCGGTTGAAGCCTGCTGCTCCGGGGTGAGCTGAGAGTGGGTTGTTGATGCCGGGTGAATCACTAGCGAACGCACATCGCCGATGTTAGCAACGTGGCTGAACAGGTTCAGGCTCTCAACGAACTTCGATCCGGCGGTGACTCCGCCAGCGATTTCGAAAGAAACAATCGCGCCGGTTCCCTTAGGTGCATACTTCTTGCCCGCTTCAAACCAAGGTGAGGTCGGAAGGCCTGCATAGTTCACCGAAAGCACCTGAGGGTGCTTCACTAGCCACTCTGCAATTGTCTGAGCGTTTGACACGTGGCGGTCAACGCGAAGGCTTAGGGTTTCGATTCCCTGAAGCAGTTGCCAAGCGCTGTTAGGTGAAATGGCTGAACCTAGGTCGCGCAGGAGTTGCACGCGCGCCTTGATGATGTAGGCAATGCCGTCTCCAAGAGCCGCGGTGTAGTTGACTCCGTGATACGACGGGTCTGGCTCGGTTAGCCCAGGGAACTTGTCTGACTTGCTCCACTCGAACTTTCCGCCGTCAACAATTGCGCCGGCTACGACGGTTCCGTGACCGCCCAAGAACTTGGTCGCCGAGTGAACGACAATGTCGGCTCCGTGCTCTAGTGGGCGAACCAAGTATGGGGTTGCAACGGTGTTGTCGACGATTAGCGGCACACCATTTGCGTGAGCCACGTTTGATACGCCTTCGATGTCGAGGATCGAAACCTTAGGGTTACCGATGGTCTCAGCGAAGAACGCCTTGGTGTTCGGCTGAACAGCAGCTGCCCACTCATCCAGGTTGTCTTGGTCTTCAACAAAGGTGGTGGTGATGCCGAGCTTAGGCAGCGTGTACTTGAAGAGGTTATAGGTGCCGCCATAAAGGGTCGATGAGGCAACGATGTGGTCGCCGGCCTGTGCGATGTTCAAGATCGCAAAGGTCTCTGCAGCCTGGCCAGAAGCAAGGAGTAGGGCTGCGGTGCCGCCTTCAAGAGCTGCGATGCGCTTCTCAGCTACATCCTGGGTCGGGTTCATGATGCGGGTGTAGATGTTACCGAATTCAGCAAGGCCGAAAAGCTTCGCGGCGTGCTCGCTTGAATTGAAGACGTAAGCAGTGGTCTGGTAAATCGGGGTAACGACCGCGTTGGTAGTTGGGTCCGGTGATGCTCCGGCGTGAATCTGTGCGGTGTCAAAACCCCAGTTGCTTGAATCGGTGCTCATTGTTACCCCTAAAGATTGGATTGATTTCTACCAAAGGTATAGGGGTGTTCCGTTGCAAGCGACTCTGCCTGCAACGAACCGTAACAAAGGGCTAGCCGCGGCTGGCCTCGTTCAATGCGTCAAATGCCAACGATGCCAAGAGTGCTGCGCCATCGGCAATCACTGAATCATCAAACATCGCCTTATTTGAATGGTTTGTCGAGGCTGTGCTCGGGTCGATTCCATCCGGGCAGGCACCCATGAACACGAACGCGCCTGGAATGAGATCAACAATCGAGGCGAAGTCTTCGCCACCGGCGATTGGGTCGGGCATGCTCCAATAGCGTCCAGGGCCGAAGGCATCCTGGATGACGTGCTCGACGCGGTCGATTGCCTTGGCGTCGTTCATGAGCACCTTGGTTGATGGCATGAATTCGACTTCAACCTCGAGGCCGTGAGCTGCAGCGATTCCATTTAGAAGCTCGGTTGAGTACTGCTTCACCTTTTCGGTGTTTGCCACCGAGAAAGTGCGGATGGTCGCGCCGAATGAGGCTACCTCTGGAATCACATTTTCGGTGTGGTCGTCGCCAGCCTTCACCCAGCCAACATTGATAACCACTGGGTCAAAGGCGCTGAAACGTTTGTTGACCATCGTCTGCAGTGCGCTGATTGCCTCGGCCATCGGGGAAATAGGGTCCTTCGAAAGCCAGGGCATTGATCCGTGGCCACCGGCACCCTTGAAGGTGACCGTCATTCCGCCGGCAGCGGCCATGAGCGGGCCAACCTTCGAGCCGAACATGCCCTTTGGGTATGAACTGAATACGTGGATGCCATAGGCCGCGATTGGCATCTGACCGCTCACGAGGTGCATGTCCTCTTCAAGCATGACATCGGCACCACCATGGCCTTCTTCGCCAGGTTGGAACCAGATGATTACGTCGCCCTTGAGTTCATCCTTGTGCGTTGCAATCAGGTGCGCAGCACCGATGCCCATGGCCATGTGTAGATCGTGACCGCAGGCGTGCATGAAGCCATTGGTTGAAGCAAAATCGAGCCCGGTGTCCTCGACGACGGCTAGCGCATCCATGTCGGCGCGCAGCAGCACTGTTGGCCCTGGTTGGCCGCCCTTAATGTGAAGCGCCGCCGAGGTAATGGTCTTGCTCAGGGTAATTTCGCCCAGACCGTGAACCGAGGCAAGCACTCGTTCGAGGGTCTTTGGAAGTTGCAAACCGAACTCGGGAATCTGGTGGAGGTCTCGTCGAATGTCCTTCAGAACGTTCGAGTAAGTATTGGCTTCTTTGACAATATCTGCATAGCTCATGACGTCATTGTGCCACCTTTAGGCTTGTTAAATGTTCTTTGAGCAAATGCACCCGAGCTGGCAGGCAGCGATCCCTGATTCGAAAGCCATCTTGGATGGGCTCGAGGTGAAACTTGAGCAGCGTGGAACTCACTATCTGCCTGAAAAAAACCTGGTGATGCGCGCATTTGAGGCCCCACTTGACGAGATTCGTGTGGTCATTATTGGCCAGGATCCGTATCCAACCGTGGGTCACGCAATTGGGCTTTCTTTCGCTGTTGCAGCCGACACCAAACCTCTGCCGCGCAGCCTATCCAACATCCTCCGCGAGCTGGGTGATGACCTCGGCAAGAACATTGAGCGCAATGGCGACCTTTCCAAATGGGCGGATCGAGGTGTCTTCTTGCTAAACCGACACCTAACCACGGATGCTGCCGACGCCGGCGCGCATGCCGACCTTGGATGGGGTGCTTTCACCGACTTGGCGATTCGTGCACTCAATCGCAAACGAGGTCGGTCACTCGTGGCCATTTTGTGGGGCAATCAGGCCCAACAACTCGCTCCA
>WLGA01000049.1 GCA_009703445.1 Actinomycetota bacterium
GGTCAAGAATGCCAATCCGACCCAGACTATGACGAAGCCGAACCAGCGAGCCGGGGGCATTGCCTCGTGAAAAACAGTCAGGGCCAGGATGAACTGGATCGTCGGCGTCATGTACTGCATGAGGCCAACAACACTCAGCGGAAGATACTTCGCAGCGGTGCCGAACATGATCAAAGGCACGGCGGTCATGATGCCGAAGAAAATCAACCCGGCGGCACCCCAAAAACCATTTGCACCAAACTGAAGACCCGGCGAAGTGGCTCCAATGATCGAACCCTGGATGGCGGCAATCGGGAGCAAGATGCCCGACTCGAGCGCATAACTGTTTACCGCAGAAACCTTGCCGCCAAGTTTGCTCTTGGCCAGGCCATAGATTCCGAAAGAGCCGGCGAGGATCAGAGCAATCCATGGCAAACGGCCGTAATCAATAGTGAGAACCGTCACGGCAATTGCACCCATTGCCACCGCAGCCCACTGGAGCTTCCGAAGACGTTCGCGAAGAAAAACCACGGCAAGCAAGATTGTGACCAAAGGGTTGATGAAGTAGCCGAGCGCGCTCTCCACGACATGGTGGTCGGAAATGGCGATCACATAGATTTGCCAGTTGGCCAGGATGAAGAAGCTTGAAGCAACAACCCAAACCATGAGCTTCGGTTGTTTCACAACCGCCACCAGATCGCCCCAAGATTTTGTGAAGAGAATTAGTGCCGCAGCGACGAGGAAACCGAAAACGATTCGCCAGACGACGATCTCGAATGGCGAGGCAAAGCCAAGCATCGAGATGATCAGGGGAAAGCTACCCCAAATTAGATAGGCCGAGACACCAACCAAAAGACCCCGGCCGTAGCCAGGGTCTTTTGTTGAATTCATACTTGGAGTTTAGCGAACCACTACTGCTAGAACGTCGCGGGCTGAAAGCACTAGGTACTCGTGGCCGTTGTACTTTAGCTCGGTGCCGCCGTACTTCGAGAAGATGACCTTGTCGCCAACGTTCACGTCGACTGGTATGCGGTTGCCCTTGTCGTCTACGCGACCAGGACCAACGGCAATAACCTCAGCCTCCTGTGGCTTCTCCTTGGCGGTGTCTGGAATAACCAGACCCGAAGCGGTTACCTGCTCTGCCTCAACTGGCAAAACAACGATGCGATCTTCAAGTGGCTTGATTGAAACCGACATGATTCCCTCTTCTTCAAAACTATGGATGGTTAGTAACTCGCGAGCGAGTTGTAGTTCGATATTAGCACTCGACCTGACTGAGTGCTAACGACTAGTGATTGCCATCAGCGAACAAGTGGATAACTATCCGAACGGTAGATTTGAGGCATGGAACGCGCCGACTTCATCCGCCTGCTCTCGCCAGAGGGTCAAGAGCTATTGGCAAAATCGGCAGCCTACGCCGACAAGGGCGATGTCGTGAAACTCGTGTCGCAGTTGCGCGCACAGGGTCACGATGCACTTCTCGTCGCAGCCGTTCTCACCCAGGCGAAACTGCGCAAACGCGGTGTTGCCAAGTTCGGGCCTTTTGCCGAGCGCATGTTGTTCACCGAGCCAGGCCTCGAGCAAGCCTCGAGACTCTCGGTTGCAGCTCTTCACGCCGGTCGGTTTCGCGACGCGAAGGTAAAGAACGTTGCCGACCTTGGCTGCGGAATCGGGGCCGAATCTCTCGCACTCGCGAGCCTCGACATCCCGGTTCGCGCATTTGAAATCGATGAGGTTACCGCCGCGGTCGCAACCTACAATCTTGCGCCATTCGACAACGCCGTCGTAGAGCAGGCCGATGTCACCGAGCTTGACCTCGAGCAGTTCGACGCACTGTTCTTCGACCCAGCCCGTCGCGAATTGGGAGGGCCGGCCCGCGAGCGTGCTGCCCGCAAGTTTGATCCGATGGCATTCTCGCCCACCTTTGATTTTGTGATGGCTGCTGCGGCCCAGAAGCCGACCGGAGTAAAGTTTGGCCCCGGCCATCCGCACGAAGGCATCCCGGATGAGGCCGAGGCTCAGTGGGTTTCGGTAAACGGTGACCTGGTCGAACTGAGTCTTTGGTTCGGATCGCTGGCCCGCCCGGGCATCAAGCGTGCTGCCTTACTGATTGACGCCACTGGCAAGCACGAGATCACCAGCGCATCCACCGAGCGCCAGGATGCTCCGCTGGGAGACATCCAAGAATTTGTTTATGAACCCGACAACGCGGTTATTCGCTCACATCTTTTGGGGCAACTTGCCGAGCAACTTGGGGCGCACATCTTTAGCCCCGAGATTGCCTACCTGACCTCGAGCGAAGAGTTGCACTCGCCATGGCTAAAGGGATACCGGGTGCTCGACAATCTGACCTTCGACCGCAAGAAGCTCAAGGCCTACCTGCGCGAAAAGGGCATCGGCACCCTTGAAATAAAGAAGCGCGGCTCAGACATCGTTCCTGAGCAACTCCGCAAGGAACTTCAGCCAAAGGGAAAGGGCGCCGCCACTCTGATTGTTACCAGAGTGGGCGACGCCCATAGGGTTCTCGTTTGCGAGAGTCTTCGCTAGCTCCGAGAGAGGTTTGAGCTAGCTAAGTTTGTTAGTTGGTCTGAACCGGTTCAGGCTGGGTTCCGTTTGGCATCTGCCATCCGTTGCCCATCATTCCACCCTGGTCATCGCCGTCGAAACCACCGCGGCCACCCATGTGACCACCCATTGGGCCACCCAGGTCAACGCCGTAGCGCTGGTTGATGAAGATGCGAGCGATTGCCATTCCGATTCCGCCAAGCACCCATACTGCGATGCCTACGTAACCGAGAATCATGCCGGTGAGGGCTAGGCCGCGGCCCGATTCGTTTGACTTCTTGAGTTGAGCTAGAGAGATGTGACCGGTGATTACCGCAGCCACCGAACCGAAGCCGGTTACGGCGGTTGCCAGCGAGACAACTGCAAGGGTGTTTAGCTTGGTGAAGTCGAAGTGGGCCTTTGCCTTAGGGGCTTCGGCGGCTTCGATCTTTTCGTTTTTATCTGACATGCCTTCAGTTCAGCAGTCGATACTGGGAGGCTACTGTGAAGCGCCTGCGAGCCAGCCCTGAGAATGCCGGCCGTCAAGCGAGTGTCAGTTAGAGAGTTTGAACAGTGGTGACCGGAAGTGTTGAATCGGCACCAAAAGACAACGAGGATGGCTGACGCCCGACCATAACGAGTTGTGCACCGAGAGCTGCAATCATCGCGCCGTTATCGGTGCAAAGGCTCAAAGCTGGGATGCGCAGCTCGATGCCGGCTGCGGCACAACGCTCGGTTGCTAGTTCACGCAATCTGGCGTTCGCGACCACCCCGCCACCCAACAGCAGGCGCGGAACATTGTGCTCGACACAGGCCTTGACTGCCTTGCTTACCAAAACGTCGGCAACCGCCTCACGGAAACTGGCCGCGACATCCGCGATGTTGATCTCGGCACCTTCGCCGGCTGCGGCCTTGGTTTCGGCGACCTCTACCCATCGGGCAACCGCCGTTTTTAAACCCGAGAACGAGAAGTCATAGCGGTGCTTTTCCATATCCTTGGCCTGAGTCAGCCCGCGCGGGAATCGGATCGCGTTTGGATTTCCACCGGCTGCGGCACGGTCAATCTCTGGCCCACCCGGATACTTCAAACCGAGCACGCGCGCCACCTTGTCGAAGGCTTCGCCGGCTGCGTCATCGATGGTTTCACCAAGCAGCTCAACGTCATCCAAGAGGTCGCGTACCAACAGCAAGGATGTGTGGCCGCCCGACACCAACAACGCGACCGTTGGGGTTTCGACCTGGCCGCGTTCGAGGATGTCGACACCCACGTGACCAACCAAGTGGTTGACGGCATAGACCGGCTTGCCGGTAGCCACCGACAGAGCCTTCGCGGCAGCAACGCCAACCATCACAGCGCCACCGAGCCCAGGTCCGTTGGCCACAGCGATGGCGTCGATGTCATTGAGGCTCAAGTTGGCCTCTGCCAGCGCCTTATCAAGTGTCGGCTTGAGAGCCTCGAGGTGGGCGCGAGCCGCAATCTCCGGAACCACTCCACCGAAACGCGCATGCTCATCCATGCTCGAAGAAATGACGTTGGCCAGCAGGGTCGTGCCGCGCACGATGCCGACACCGGTCTCGTCGCAGGTCGACTCGATGCCGAGCACCACCGGTTCGCGACCGATGCTGCGCTGAGGCAAAGTCAACCGCATGATCCAGGCATCGATGCCCGCCGGCTGATAGTAGTTTTTGCGGGTGTCGATGTGGTCAAAGCCGAGAGCGAGATAAAGAGCCTGGGCGACAGGGTTATCTGCGCGCACCTCCAGGAAGATTTCACCCGCGTGAAGCCGCTTAGCTGCGGTGATCAAAGCGTCCATGAGCGCGCGACCAAGACCTTCGCCTCGGGCAGCAGGCAAGACAGCGATGGTCTGAACGTCACCCTGGTCACTCGAAGGAACCTTGCTCAGGCCGGCGTAGCCGATGACCTGCTCGTCGCGCACCGCGACAAAGTATTCGGTGTGATGCGCCAAAAGTTCGAAACGCATGTTGTCTTCAGACCAAGCATCCTCAGGAAAACACTCGTGCTCGATTGCCATGATGGCCGATAGGTCAGCTTCGACGGTAGGGCGAATAATCCAATCGGTCATCCGCTCACCCGCTTTCCGAAGTCGCGAAGGTTCTTCGGCTCTACCGCATCCGGGTTGCGCAGATAAAGCGCGGTCACATCATCGCTGAGCACACCGGCAGCCGCCTGGGCTTCGAAAAGTTCGCCGATTGCACGGGCCGAGATGACCACGGATGCCCTACTCGCCTCGATTTCGCGCTCGGCAAGCATCGTCTCGATGTCGGCGGGGCGATTGACCGCTGGGCCTTCAATGCACACAGGAACACCGTGACGATCGAGACCCGAATATAGGGCCCAATAGTGTTCGCTGCGGCGGGCATCCGAGGTGACTAGAAGAGGCTGGGCAGCCTGGTCGCCACCTGGCACGGCACCGCGGGCTGCGAGCTCTTGCTTTGCAATCGCGTCGAGACTGACGATGCCAAATAACTTCGCGCCGACTCCTTCGGCAAACATGATTGCCGCCGCGATTCCGACTCTTAGGCCGGTGAATGGTGCCGGGCCTCGGCCGACTGCGACAGCTTGAATTCGGCTCGGCGCAACACCGGCTTGCTTCAGTGCGTCATTGATTGCGTCACCGATTGACTCGGTGTGGCTTCGGGTGTCGGCAATCTCGATTTCGGCGAGCGGGACCCCATCCTTGAGAACGGCAACCGAGGTGCCAGAAGAAGTGTCGATGGCTAGCAGGTGACCCATTAGAGCTGAACCCCCGCCCAGCGCGGGCCGAAGCCAAGAATCGAGACCTTGCGTGGATCGGCAACGTCTGAATCATCGGCCGCATGCTCAACTGCGCGTGCTCGCTCGATCACAATCTCCAGCCAGTTCTCAACCAGGTCATCGGTCATGCCCTTGCCCCACTCAACCAAAACGATTGAGTTTTCGTAGTCGATATCGAGGTCGTCAAGCTCCAAGGGACCGCCGAGACGATAGGCGTCCACGTGCACGAGCACCGGTCCGCCATCCTTGCGCTTATGGGTTCTGGCAATCACAAAGGTTGGGCTCGAGACATTACCGATCGCGGTGAGGCCTTCGCCCACTCCCCTGGTCAAGGTTGTTTTTCCGGCACCGAGCGGGCCGGTGAGCACCACGAGGTCACCCGCTTCGAGCAAGCGAGCCAGTTTGAGACCTAGCTCGTGCATTTCTTCAGGGGTTGATGCTTCGAGCTTGGCGATTACCTGCTGAGTCAATCTAGGTCGCTCTGCCCGAGATAGGTTCGATTGAATCGGCCACCCATTCGGGTCACGATCTCATAGTTGATGGTGCCGGCCGCAACGGCCAAGTCATCGGCAGAAGGGACGCCCGAGGCTGGGTCGCCGAAAATGGTGACCAGGTCGCCCGCGTTGACATCATCGTTTCCGACATCAACCACAAACTGATCCATGGCAATGCGAGAGGAGATTGGGTATGTCTTGCCGTGAATCGACACGGATGCCTTGCCGCTCGCGTCTCTCGGCAGACCCTCGGCATAGCCGACCGGAATCAGCGCAAGAGTGGTCTCCGCTGCGGTGCGGTGCATGTAGCCATAGCTGACGCCCTCGCCTGCTGGCACTCGCTTCACCTGGGTAACGTGGGCGGTCGCAGTCATTGCCGGACGAAGGCCGTATGCGCTTGCCTTGTTGTCTGAGAAAGGTGACAGCCCATAGAGCGCCACGCCAACGCGCACCATTTCATACTGGGCCTGCGGATAGCTCATTGAACCATCCGATGCGGTGAGGTGGCGAAGTTCAAATTGCAGGCCAGATTCGCGGGCAATCTCAACGGCCGAGTCGAAGCGCTCGATCTGCGCGAGGTCTTCGGCTTCGCCGGTGCTGGATAGGTGAGAGAAGATGCCAACTACCTGGATGAAGCCCTCGGCTACCAATGCGCGAGCCAGGCGAAGCAAGCCTTCCCACTCTCCCGCGGTGGCGCCGTTGCGGTTCAACCCGGTGTCAATCTTCAGGTGAACCCGAGCAAGGCGACCGGTGATTTCAGCGGCCGCGGCCACTCGGTTCAGGTGATCTTCGTTGGCTAGGCCAAGTTCGATCCCCTCGTTTAGAGCCTCGACAAACATCTCGTGTGGGTCGTGCAGCCAAGCAAGGATGGGTGCATCGATTCCGGCTCGGCGAAGTTCCAGTGCCTCGGCAATATCTGCCACGCCAAGATAGTCGACGCCGGCATCTTCGAGCTTGCGAGCCACTTCGACCATGCCGTGTCCGTAGGCGTTTGCCTTGACCACGCCACAAACCTTTGCGCCACCGGCGCGCTTTCTCATCACTTCTAAGTTGTAGGCAATTGCATCGAGATCAATGATGAGTTCTCTCATGATTCAACTCCCTCTGCAATTACGAACGCGACAGCTGAATCGCCATCGTGGCTGATTGATACGTGCAGGGTCTTGATTCCTGCCTGCAATGCGATTTTAGCCGTGGAGCCGTGTAGCAAGATAACCGGTTTGCCCGATGACTCTTTGCCAACCTCGATGCCGTGCCACTCAATGCCCGGGTCTCCCGAGAGCGCTTTGATGACTGCTTCCTTGGCTGCGAATCGACCGGCTAGAGTCTGAATGCTTGCGTCAACGGTTTCGGTGTCTAGAAAAAGTCGGTCCTTAAGGCGTGGAGTCTCGGTTAGCTTTGCCTCGAAGCGGCTTAGCTGCACCGTGTCAACGCCGACACCGATAATCATTTATTCGACGGTTACAGACTTAGCCAGGTTGCGCGGCTGGTCGACATCCAAGCCCTTTGCTGTTGATAGCTCGAGCGCGAAAATCTGCAATGGGATAACGGTCAAGATCGGTGCGAACATGCTCTCCGACTGCGGCACGAAAATCACGTGCTCCGCATAGTCGGCTACCTGGTTGTCGCCCTGCTCGGCAATCGCAATAACCTTGGCTCCGCGAGCGCGGATTTCCTGGATGTTTGAGATGACCTTAGGGTGCAAGCTTTCCGCGTCGCGCTGAGAAGGCACGATTACGATGACCGGCTGGCCCTCTTCGATAAGAGCAATCGGGCCGTGCTTTAGCTCACCGGCGGCAAAGCCTTCAGCATGGATGTAGGCCAGCTCCTTGAGCTTTAGCGCACCCTCCATCGCGATCGGGAAGCCAACGTTTCGGCCGAGGAACAAGACAGACTTGGCGTTAGCCATCTCCTTGCCAAGCTTGCGAGCTAGGTCAAGGTTCTCGATTACCTCGGTTACGTGTGCCGGCATCTTGAGCAGCTCAAGGCCGAGGTTGCGAAGTTCGCCGGTTGAAAGTTGCTCGCGACCTGCGCCCAAGAACAAGGCGAGCAAGAAGCCCGCGGTGATCTGTGCGGTCAAAGCCTTGGTTGATGCAAC
>WLGA01000005.1 GCA_009703445.1 Actinomycetota bacterium
GGAAGCTGAGCCGCCCATAGCGCCCGCGTCTGCCTTGACAATCACGTAATCGACGCCGAGACGGGTAAAAATGCGCTCGTATGCGTCGCGCTGGGCCTGGTATGCCTTGGCCAAACCTTCATCCGTGACGTCGAAGCTGTAGGCGTCCTTCATCACAAATTCGCGGCCACGAAGGAGGCCGGCGCGAGGGCGTGCCTCGTCGCGGTACTTGTTCTGGATTTGATACAAGCAGACCGGTAGGTCCTTGTATGACGAATAGAGGTCCTTCACCAAAAGGGTGAACATCTCTTCGTGAGTTGGAGCCAAAAGGTAGTCGGTCTTCTTGCGGTCCTGAAGACGGAATAGGTTGTCGCCATACTCGGTCCAGCGACCGGTTGCTTCGAAAGGTTCGCGTGGCAGTAGGGCCGGGAAGAAGACTTCCTGAGCACCGGCGTTTGCCATCTCTTCGCGAACGACCTGCTCGATCTTTGCCTTGACGGCTAGACCCAGCGGAAGCCAGGTATAAAGACCGGCTCCGGCGCGACGGATGTAACCAGCACGAAGCAAGAGCTTGTGGCTGTCTACCTCGGCCTCGTTTGGATCTTCACGGAGCGTGCGTAGGAACAGGTTTGATAAGCGGATTGGCATGGTGCCATTCTACTTCTGAGCGACGACCACCTGTGGGCTGCCAACCAGAGTTGGGTCCATTTCGGCTGCCATGCGGTTTGCCTCTTCGATCAGGGTTGCCACGATTTCGCTCTCAGGCACGGTCTTGATGACCTCACCCTTTACGAAAATCTGGCCCTTGCCGTTGCCTGAAGCAACACCGAGGTCGGCTTCGCGCGCCTCTCCTGGGCCATTCACAACACAGCCCATAACGGCTACGCGCAATGGGACGGTCATCTTTTCGAGGCCAGCGGTAACGTCGTTAGCCAGCTGGTAAACATCTACCTGTGCGCGACCACAGCTTGGGCAGCTGACGATTTCGAGCTTGCGTGGACGAAGGTTTAGCGACTCAAGAATCTGCGAGCCAACCTTGATTTCTTCAACCGGAGGCGCAGAAAGCGAGACACGGATGGTGTCGCCGATGCCCTTGGCAAGCAAAGCGCCAAATGCAACCGAAGACTTGATGGTGCCCTGGAACGCAGGACCCGCCTCGGTCACACCGAGGTGAAGTGGCCAGTCGCCGCGCTCTGCCAACATCTCGTAGGCCTTGACCATCACTACTGGGTCGTTGTGCTTTACCGAAATCTTGAAATCGTGGAAGTCGTGCTCCTCGAATAGCGATGCTTCCCAAACGGCAGATTCGACGAGCGCCTCTGCGGTTGCCTTGCCATATTTCTGCAGCAAACGCGGGTCTAGCGAGCCAGCGTTTACGCCGATGCGGATTGACACACCCGCATCCTTGGCAGCCTTGGCGATCTCGCCAACCTTGTCGTCAAACTGGCGGATGTTGCCCGGGTTCACGCGCACCGCGCCACAACCGGCATCGATCGCTGCGAAAACGTACTTTGGCTGGAAGTGGATGTCAGCGATAACTGGAATCTGCGACTTGCGCGCAATCAGGGGTAGACGATCTGCATCTTCCTCGGTGGGAACAGCGACTCGGACGATGTCGCAACCAGATGCGGTTAGCTCGGCGATCTGCTGCAGAGTCGCGTTTACATCCGTGGTTTTGGTGGTGCACATTGATTGCACTGAGATTGGGGCGTCGCCACCAACGGCAACCTTGCCGACCATGATCTGACGGGTCTTGCGACGAGGCGCGAGAGTTGGAGGCGGAGTCTTAGGTAGACCTAGGTTCACTGCAGCCACTTGAATTGCCCTCTTTCGATTTGCTGTTCAACAATCCTAAAGCGATTGTTTGTCGTCGACATTCCTATTAGAACGAGATTGGGTTGACTAGATCCGCGATGATAATCAGCGCGCTCATCGCCATCAGGGCGATAAAGACCACCCAGGTCAACGGCATTAGCAGTGCCGTATCGGCCGGGCCCGGATTTGGCTTGCGTAGCACCCGGAAAATGCCCTTCTTGATTGCTTCGTAAACTCCACCAGCCACGTGACCGCCATCCAGCGGTAATAGCGGAAGCATGTTGAAGGCAAAAAGCGCGAAATTCAAGGATGCGAGTATGCCCAGCTGGCTCTGGATCTTCTCTTCGAAGGATGTTGAGCTACTGCTCGCCACCTCACCAGCGATCTGACCGATGCCGATTATCGAAACCGGCCCGTCGGCTCGTCGTTGCTCAGATCCGAAGGTTGACTGGCCCACCGCGGCCACCTGCTGCGGGAGGTTCAAAATCATCTGCCCCACCTGCGCAACTGATTGCCCCGAAGCAGCCAGCGACTCCCCGATCGACAAGGGCCGAATTTCGGCGGCAAGGATGATGCCCAGAACCGGCTTTGGCCCGTAGACCTGCTTACCGGAGGCATCAAGTTTGACCGCCCCATTTTCGATTACCGGTCGCTGGACGGTAATCGGGGTGAGCGAAAGACTGGCTTTCGAACCGTCCACTTTAAGAACGCTCAATTGATTGACGACGCCCGGCTTGATTAGCTTGCCGGCCTCGTTCCAGTTCACGAGATCAACGCCATTGATTGCCAAAATTTTGTCTCCGGCCTCGAGCCCAGCGGCGAGCGCCGGGGACGCTTGGGAGGCATCCGTGCATTGATCTGTCGCAACGACGGGCACACAACGCGAAACCTCTGACACGGTGGTGGAAACCTGGCTCACACCGATTCCGCTTAGGGCAACGGTGAGCAAAACAACACCAAGGATGAGGTTCATGACCGGGCCGCCGAACATGATGATCATGCGCTTCCAGACCGGAAGTTGATAGAACCTGCGGTTTTCATCACCGGGTTCTACAAATTCGGAATGCGCATTTCGGGCACTAGAAATCATGTCTCTGAAAAAGCCGCGAGGGCCGCTCACTTCTGGAGACTTTGCCGGTGGATACATGCCAATCATGGTGATGTAACCGCCGAGTGGAATCAGCTTTAGGCCATACTCGGTTTCACCGATTTTCTTGGAGAACAGCGTTGGTCCGAAACCAATCATGTATTTCGGCACCTTGACACCGAACAGTTTGGCCGGGATCAGGTGCCCGAGCTCGTGCCAACCAATCGAAAAACCAATGCCCAGGGCGACAATCAGGATTCCGAATAGGTAGAGCAGGGTTTCGTTCACCGGATTACCTAGCAGGCCTTCGCGATTTGTGCGTCGGCGCGGTCGCGAGCCCATACTTCGGCTCGCAGAACGCCCTCGAGTGACAGTTCGGTTTCCGGCTCGTGCGCATCGACAACTCGTTGCACCAGGTCGACAATCTGATTGAAGCCAATCCAGCCCGCATGGAATGCTTCGACCGCCTGCTCGTTAGCCGCGTTGTAGACCGCTGGATAGGTCAGCCCGGCAGTGCCCACCTGGCGAGCCAAACGAACCGCGCCGAACACGCTCTCATCGAGCGGCTCGAAGGTCCACGTGGCTGCCTTAGTCCAGTCACAGGCCTTGGCTACATTTGGCACGCGCTCTGGCCAAGACATACCAAGAGCAATCGGTAGACGCATGTCAGGAGGCGAACACTGGGCCAATACGGAGCCATCAACGAACTCGACCATGGAGTGCACCACCGATTGAGGGTGAACCGTAACTTCGATGCGCTCAAATGGGATGTCGAACAACAGATGCGCCTCAATCAACTCGAGGCCTTTGTTGACCATGGTTGCGGAGTTTGTGGTGACGACTTTTCCCATTACCCAGGTCGGGTGTGCCAGCGCTTGGGCCGGGGTTACATCTTGGAGTTGCTCTCGAGACCAACCGCGGAATGGGCCGCCAGAAGCGGTGAGTATCAGCTTGCGAACTTCTTGAGCCGTGCCACCAAGCAGACACTGCGCCAAGGCCGAGTGTTCGCTGTCGACCGGGATAATCTGACCGGGTGCAGCTGCCTCGGTCACTAGTCGACCACCAACGATGAGCGACTCCTTGTTGGCCAGCGCCAGGGCCTTTCCAGACTTCAAGGTGGCCAGAGTCGGCGCCAGGCCGATGGACCCGGTGATCCCGTTGATTACGACATCGGCTTCGAGGTCTTCAACCAGCTTGGTTGCCGCTTCAGCGCCTTGAACCGCGTGCTTGACGCCAAACTTTGCAGCCTGTTCAGCCAGCAAATCAGCATTCTGCCCCGCCGCCAAACCAACCACCTGAAAACGGTCTGGGTTCGCTTCGATGACCTCGAGGGCCTGGGTTCCGATCGACCCGGTTGACCCGAGAATAATGACGCGACGCATGCATCAATCTTGCCACTTTCCTGCGAGTTTGAAGCAGGGTGCGCCCCATGACTTTTTAGAGGCTTAGACTTGAAAACATGAGCGAATTTACGGTCGCGCAAGAGCGCAAAGTTGTCACTTCCATCCCAGGTCCGAAGTCTCAAGCACTTCACCAACGACGCTTGGATGCGGTCTCTGCCGGAGCAGGCGCCGCACTACCCGTCTACATCGAAAAAGCGCACGGCGCAATCATTGTCGACGCCGACGGAAACCACATGATTGACCTCGGATCAGGTATTGGTGTTACGACCATCGGTCACACCAACGCTGGCGTCGTCAAGGCAGTTCAAGAGCAGGTTGCTAACCTGACTCACACCCTTTTTACTCTGACCCCATACGAGCAGTATGTCGAGGTTTGTGAGCTACTGAACAAGCACACCCCGGGCAACTTTAAGAAGAAGTCGGTTCTTTTCAACTCGGGCGCTGAGGCAGTCGAGAACGCGGTCAAAATTGCTCGCAAGGCGACCCGCAAGAATGGCATCGTTGTCTTCGACCACGCTTACCACGGTCGCACCAACCTGACTTTCACTATGAACTTCAAGTCGGCTCCCTACGGAAACGGTTTCGGCCCAACCGCCCCGAGCATCCAGCACGTGCCGATGTCCTACCCATACCGTGACCCACAGGGAATGACCGGTGTTGAGGCAGCACAGCGTTCAATCAACTACATCGAAAAGCGCGTGGGCGTTGAGGATCTAGCTGCGATTGTTATCGAGCCGATCCAGGGTGAAGGTGGCTTCATTGTGCCTGCCGAAGGGTTCCTCAAGACTCTGAGTGACTGGGCACACGCTAACGGCGTGATTGTCATCGCCGATGAAGTTCAGGCTGGCGTAGCCCGCACCGGTAAGTGGTTCGCGAGCGAGCACTTCGAAGGCTGGGAGCCAGATCTATTTACCATCGCTAAGGGAATCGCCGGCGGTATGCCGATTTCGGCCGTCACCGGCCGCGCAGAGATCATGGATGCATCGCACCCTGGTGGCCTCGGCGGAACCTTCGGTGGAAACCCAGTAGCAGCTGCAGCAGCCGTTTCGGTTTTGAAGGAGATCGAAGCCGGCGGCGTAATTGAGCGCGCTCAAGAACTTGGCAAGCTGCTTGGTGACCGACTCAACGCTCTAAAGGCCAAGTACCCGGTAATCGGAGATGTTCGAGGCCACGGCGCCATGATGGCCCTTGAGTTCGTCGAGCCAGGCACTCTAAACCCGAACAAGGATGCCGTTGACAAGCTGGTCAAGCACTGTCACAGCAACGGTGTTTTGATTTTGAACGCGGGAACCTACTACAACGTAATCCGCTTCCTACCTCCTCTAGCTATCTCAGACGCCCTACTAAACGAGGCTCTGGACGTTCTAGAAGAAGGTCTTGCAGCTCTGTAAACCTGATCAACGATGAAAGCCCCGGTCGATTGACCGGGGCTTTCATCGTTCTAAGCACTACTTTTGCTTGGCTAGGCGCCTTGCCTTTAGCGAACCGCGAATCTGCACGGTCACGACGATGGCGATTGCCAGCAGGAACACACCTGAACCGATCACGTTAGCTTCGGCCGGAATTCCTCGAGCCGCTGCGGTGTAGACATACTTAGGGAAAGTCATGGCCGGGCCTGAGTTGAAGTTCGTGATGATGAAGTCATCAAAGCTCAATGCAAACGACAGCAGTGCTGCCGAGAGGATTCCAGGCATCAACAGTGGGAAGGTGATCTTCCAGAAAACCTGAGCCGGCGAGCCGTAAAGGTCTCGACCGGCTTCTTCAAGCGCAGGGTCAAGCGATGCAACGCGTGCCTTGACCGTAACCACGACAAACGACATGCAGAACATTACGTGAGCGATGATGATTGTCGCGATGCCCTTGGCGGCGCCGATGCTGAAGAACTGCGAGGCCAAACCGGCACCGAGAACAACCTCTGGGGTTGCCATTGGCAAGAAGATCAGGAGACTGACGAAAGACCGTGCCTTGAAACGGTAGCGAACCAGCGCAATCGCGATCATGGTACCCAGCGTGGTCGCCAGCACGGTCGAGATAACACCAATAAGGACAGAGTTGCCGAAGGCTTCGCAGACGCCCTGCTGCTGGCACACATTGATCCAGTTATCCAGGGTAAATCCGCGCCAAATCAGGTTGGTCTTTTGGGAATCGTTGAACGAGAAAACGAAGGTGTAGGCAATCGGAATCATCAAGTAGACGATTGCAATTACCGAAAACAGCGGTAGGACATACTTGCCCAGTCTTAGATTTCTCACAGTAGGTCCGCCGTTCCGCTGCGCTTGGCATAGAAGCCAACTAGCAGCAGGATGACACCCATCAAGAGCACCGACAGGGCCGAAGCGGTCGGATAGTCATTCAACACTAGGAACCGGGATTCGACGACGTTACCGATCATCGCGGTCTTGGTGCCACCCAGGAAGTCGCCAGATGCGTTCACGTAGTCACCGGCGATTGGGATGAAGGTCAACAGGGTGCCCGAGATGATTCCAGGGGCGGTGAGTGGCAACGTAACCTTGCGGAAAGTGGTCGCCGGGGTTGCATAGAGGTCGGCACCGGCCTCGAGCAAACGAATGTCGAGGCGCTCCAGAATGCTGTAAAGCGGCAGGGTCATGAACGGAATGAAGTTATAAGTCAAACCGAAAATAACCATGAACGGGGTGCCAACCAGGTAGTCGTTCATACCCAGAATGCCGACGTCCTGAAGGAAGTGAACTGCTGCTGACTCGTTGGAGAAGATTTGCTTCCAGGCAAAGGTTCGAAGCAAGAAGCTGATGAAGAACGGTGCGATCACCAGAGTCAGCATCAAACCCTGAATCAAAGGAAAGCGACGAGCCTTGACGCCGATGAAGTAGGCCAGCGGATAGCTGATCAGCAGAGCGGCCAAGGTGGCAATGAAGGCATAGACGAAGGAGTGCGAAATCTGCGGCCAGAAATCAACCACAACCTTGGCATAGTTTTCGATTGCGAACCCGTATGTGTAGCTGCCCATCATTCCACTGCCATCTGGAACCTGGAGCGAAGTAATGATTAGCGACACCAAAGGGGTCATGAAAAATAGACCGAGGTAAGTCAACCCAGGCAGCAGCAAAAATAGCGCTACCTTGCTCTTCTTTGTCGGTGCAGCCGATGGCGCGGAACCGCCACCGCCTCCGTGACCGAAAGCAGCGAACGCCATTAGATCACCGAAATTGACTCGGTAGCTGAGTTCTCAGGTAGGTCGCTCAGGCCGAAGCTGTGCTCAACCTTCCAACTAACCCAAACATTTGCTCCAAGTTCGGTAACCGGACTCTTGCCTACGTTTTGTGCGAAGACAGTCACGTTTCCGACGCCAGGGATTTCGATTAGGTACTGGTTGCTCACGCCGGTGAATCGAATGTCGATGATTTCACCAGGGCCGATGAGATTCAATCCAGCCTGAGCCGTTGGCTCGGTTTCGTGGAAGTTGGCCTTTTCAGGGCGGACACCGACTGCGATGGTTCCGGTGTGCTTTTCGGCACGGTCGGTTGGCACAGTGATTTTGTTGCCCGCAACGTTGATGCTGATCGAACTAGCGTTCGACTCGGCGACCTCGCCGACAAATAGGTTCGACTGACCGAGGAACTTAGAAACGAATACGGTGTGTGGTCGATCGTAGAGCTTCTCAGGAGCACCCATCTGCTCAATGCGGCCCTTATTCATAACCGCGACGGTGTCGGCCATGTCCATGGCTTCTTCCTGGTCGTGGGTCACGTGGAGGAAGGTCAAACCGACTTCCATCTGGATTGCCTTGAGCTCAATCTGCATCTGGCGGCGCAGCTTTAGGTCAAGTGCACCGAGAGGCTCATCCAAGAGCAAAAGCGAAGGACGGTTTACTAGCGCGCGAGCCAGCGCGACACGCTGCTGCTGACCACCAGAGAGCTGCTGTGGGCGACGCTGAGCCAAGTGGCCAAGCTCGACCAACTCGAGTGCCGCAACCGCCTTGGTCATCGGGTCTTCGATCTTGCGCTGCTTCAAGCCAAATGCCACGTTCTCGAGAACCGACATGTGTGGGAATAGCGCATAGCTCTGGAAAACGGTATTGACCTGGCGCTGGTGAGGCTTGGTGGCCGTTACGTCCTTGCCACCGATCAAAATCTTGCCCTTGGTTGGCTCATCGAGGCCCGCTACAAGTCGAAGAGTTGTCGTCTTGCCACAGCCTGATGGGCCGAGCAGCGCGAAAAACTCTCCGGCTGGGATGTGTAGGTCTAGATTTTCGATAGCGGTGAAGCCAGGGAACTCCTTGCGGATTCCGACCAACTCAAGGTCGGCACCGCGAGCAATAAACTCTTGCGCCAACCTAGCCACCGAGCTTTACAGCCTGGAAGGCAGTCGCGAAGTCCAACTCTTCCTGACCGGTCAGCGAGCGGAAAGCCTGAGTGTTCTTCAGGGTCTTGTCGGTTGGGAAGATCAGCTCGTTGTTAGCTGCCTCTGGGTACTTCTCCAAGGCGATTTCACGAGCGCCGGCAACTGGGGTGATGTAGTTCACGTAGTTAGCTAGTTCGGCAGCGTTTGCTGGGTCGTAGTAGAAGTTCATTAGCTTCTCGGCGTTGGTCTTGTGAGGAGAACCCATCGGAACAACGAAGGTGTCAGCAGCAATGGTTGCACCAGATTCTGGGATCACGAATCCGTAGACGTCAGACCCGGCCTCAGCGTTCAACTGAACGATGTCACCAGACCAAGCGATTGCTGCAATGGTGTCGCCGTTGACGAGGTCTTCCTTGTAGCTGTTGCCCTTGATCTTTGCGACCTGGCCGCTGTCAACCTGCTTCTGAAGGAAGCCGATCGCATTATCGAAAGCAGCGCTGGTCAAGCTCGAGTCGCTGGTGATGTCGATGCCCTGGCTCATGAGGATTAGGCCCACGGTGTCGCGCATTTCCGAAAGAACGCCAACGCGACCCTTTAGTGCAGGGTTCCAAAGATCTTCGATTGTTGCTGGAGCAACCTTTCCGGTTGCTTCCTTATAGGCCTTCTTGTTGTAGGCGATACCTGCCAGGATGCCCTGGTATGGCAGCGACTGCTCGCGCTTCGGGTCATAAGCGGCACCTAGGTAGGCCGGCTGAACGTTCTTCTTGTTGACCAACACGGTGTCGTCGAAGGTCTGGGTGTAGCCCAGTGTGATCCAGCGCGCAGCCATCCACTGAGTCGGGCAGACTAGGTCGGCTCCGATGTCCTGGCCTAATGCAAGCTGGTCCTTCACCTTGGCAAAGTAAGTGTCGTTGTCGTCATAGTCTTCGCGGTACTCGACGGTGATTCCCTGCTCAGCCTTGAAGCGCTCGAGGGTTGGTCGGCCACCCTTGTCATCGACGTCGATGTATAGCGACCAGTTAGACCAAATCAGGTTTGGGTCGGTTGAGGAAATGTCAGTCGCCGGCGTCAGGGTCTTCTTGCCTGCGCCACCCGGTGCACAAGCAGCAAGTGCAAGTGCTGCCGCGGTTGCCGACGCTCCGGCCAGAGCCGTTCTGCGTGTCATCTGGTGACGGCGAGCCATTTTGATTAGGTCGCGCATCATTGGGTCTTCTGGAAGTGGCTTATTCATTGCCCATTCTCCTTCATCGATTTGGGCCCTAGCCCGACCAATAAAACCAGAGCACACATCGTGCGCATCTATGTGAAATCCTGCCACAAAATGGGGGGCTTGCGGACCGAAAATGAGTATCCGAAGGACATTTTTTCAAAATCCAATTGGGAAGGCGAAACTGTGTTCTAGTCCATTGCCATCGCGCAGTTTTGCAGAGCGCCATCCGGGTGTTGTCAAGGGAAGATTCACCCTGCCACGAAACCCCAGTTGACTAAGGTCGAGAGGGTCCATTTCACCGATGGCAATGCGAGCTCTGAGGTTCACGAGCAGTGATCGACTCACGCCGGATAGCGATTGATTTGCGACCACCAGATGAATCCCTAGAGAGCGCCCTCTTGCGGCAATCTGCTCTAAAACCTGCGAGAGACGGGGATGTTGTCTCAGCAGCTCCCCCAATTCGTCGATTACAACTAGTCGCCGAGAGAGTCTTTTGCCATGTCTCCAAAATGCTTCGATATTTTCAGCACCAACCTCAGCCAACGCAGCTTGCCTGGTGAGCAGTTGTTGTTCCAGGGTGTTCGCGATAGCAAGGGCATCGGTTGTTTCGAGGTCTGTGGCCAAGCCCACCACTCTCGGGTGTTGAGCAAACCGCGACATAGTCGCACCGCCTTTGAAATCAATCAGGGTCAACTCGATCGGAGTCTCAAGGTTTAGCCAGCCGCTAACCAGAAGCCTCAGCAGTTCACTCTTGCCGGTTCCGGTTGCCCCGGCGATTAGAAGGTGTGGCCCATCCTCGGGCAGATTCATCTCAAAGTCTCGGTTCTCCTCCAAACCAATCCAAACGCAGCCGCGCCTCGTTCCTAAGAATCCCCTGCCCCTCGCAGAATTCAAGAGATCAGGGATGGTTAACTCGGCGGTCTGTAAAGCTAACCCATCCCAGACAACTTGATGCCAGGATTTTCGCCAAAGGAATTCCCGTCTAGGCAGTCGATGTTCGCCAATCCAAACATCCTTGCCATCGAACTCGACCACCCCATCGAGAGAGAAGTCTCGGTGTCTCCGAATCCACACGGATAGCGGCCACACACCTAGGCTCAAGAGAGCGAAGGCCATCATCTGCCAGTTGCCCGAAGTGAAACCTTGAAAAGCGCCGAAAATCACAGATGGAAGAAACCACAAACCTTGCATAAACGAAGAATGGGCCACCGAGAGAGTCTTGTTGGCCCAAACTTCAGATTCTGTGGATTAGTCGCCGATGTAGCTCATGACGTGCTTGATGCGCGTGTAGTCCTCGAAGCCGTACTGGGATAAATCCTTTCCGTAACCAGAGTGGCGGAAGCCACCGTGAGGCATTTCGGCCGCCAATGGAATGTGGGTGTTGATCCAGACGCAACCGAAGTTGAGCCCCTTTGAAAAACGCATCGCTCGGGTGTGGTTCTGAGTCCAGACCGATGAGGCCAGACCGTACTGAACGTCATTTGCCCAGCGCATCGCCTCGGCGTCATCCTTGAATTTCTGAACCGTGGTGACCGGACCAAAGATTTCGCTCTGGATGTGCTCGTCGGTCTGCTTTAGGCCAGAAAGAACGGTTGCCTCGTGGAAGTAACCGACGTCGCCAATGCGGTTTCCGCCGACTTCGATTCGGGCGTGATCCGGCAAGCGATTGATGAACCCCTGGACGCGCTCGAGTTGGTTTGCGTTATTGACCGGGCCGAAGAGGATGTCATCGCGGCTTGGGTCTCCAGTGATTGCGTTCGCCTTCACCTCGGCAACAAGAAGCGCGATGAACTCGTCGTGCACCGATTCGTGAACCAGGATGCGAGTTGCCGCGGTGCAGTCCTGACCCGCGTTGAAGTATCCGGCGATAGCGATCTGAGCGGCTGCCTTCTGGAGGTCGGCATCAGCAAACACGATTACCGGAGCCTTGCCACCTAGTTCTAGGTGAACACGCTTGAGGTCGGTGGCGGCAGACTTGGCTACCTCCATACCGGCGCGAACCGAACCGGTGATTGACACCATCTGCGGAATTGAGTTTTCGATCATGGCGCGGCCGGTATCGCGGGTTCCGGCGACCACGTTGAAAACACCCTTTGGCAGGAATTCGCTGGCAATCTCGGCAAGCAAGAGAGTCGAGGCCGGGGTGGTATCCGAAGGCTTGATGACCACGGTGTTACCGGCAGCAATAGCCGGGGCGAACTTCCAAACCGCCATGTTTAGCGGGTAGTTCCACGGGGTTACCTGGCCGATGACACCGATTGGTTCGCGGCGAATCCAGGATGTGTGATCGCGCGCGTATTCGCCGGCAGATTTGCCCTCGAGGTTTCTCGCTGCACCCGCGAAGAAACGAATCTGGTCAACGGATGGGGCCATTTCATACTCGACGAGTGTGCTGCGAGGCTTACCCGTGTTCTCAGATTCGACGTCAGCCGCTTCTTCGGCGCGAGCTTCGAGTGCATCGGCGATTCTGAATAGGGCAAGTTGACGCTCACCCGGAGTGAAGTTGCTCCACTCTTCAAAGCCGGCGGCGGCAGCCTTGTACGCGGCATCCACGTCTGCTGCTGAAGAAACGGGTGCCGTCGCGTAAACCTGGCCGGTGGCCGGATTAATCACGTCGCTAGTCTCGCCAGATTTGGCTTCGACGTATTCTCCGTTGACAAAGTTTTGTAGTTTGCGAACCGACATCGCCTAGCTCTCCTTCGAGTTGATGCTCATATTGTGAGTCTATTCCGCATTTCGAAGCAAATTAAGGCAATTTGATTTCATTTCAGTATCAAAAAGGCGAATCACCTGCGGATTCGTTTGCTAAATGGCATTTACACTGACAAAATCGAAGCATGTCTAGGGTCGCACGCACTAAATCGAGTCAGCTGGACGATGTATCAAAGTTGATCATCGAACAACTTCAGCTTGACGGTCGTCGCTCATACTCGGAGATTGGCAAGGCTGTTGGCCTCTCCGAAGCCGCTGTTCGACAGCGCGTTCAGAAACTAACCGAGTCCGGCGTCATGCAGGTGGTTGCCGTTACCGACCCGATGCAACTTGGTTTCTATAGACAAGCCATGATTGGCGTTCGATGCGGCGGAGACACCCGTGCAATCTCTGAATCATTGGCAGAAATGCCCGAGGTTGACTATGTGGTTATGACCGCTGGAAGTTTTGACATTTTGGTTGAGGTGGTGTGTGAGAACGATGACGATCTCATCGCGCTCCTCAATTCAAAGATCCGGACACTGCCCGGAGTGACATCTACCGAAACCTTCGTGTATTTGAAAGTCGCAAAGCAGGTCTACAACTGGGGAACCAGATGATTCCCCTGCAAACCCATATGTAAAGAGTGATATCAAATGGCTATCTGGAATCGAAAGAAAGCAGAAACCGCCACCCCGCTACTCGACGCTCGCAAGGCCGGACGAGAAGCAACCCCAGAAATGCTGCAGCAAGCCGCAAAAGACAACATGTTTTTGCAGTTCACCCGCCACAGCCCGTTCTACACAAAGAACGGTGAAATTCCGATCATTACGCACGCCAAGGGTCACCACTTCTGGGACCAAAACGGCAAGCGCTACTTCGACGGCATCTCTAGCCTCTTCGCGGTAAACGCTGGCCACGGTCGCGAGAGACTAGCCGAGGCAGCTGCGAAGCAGATGCGCGAACTCGACTACTTCCCGCTTTGGTCACACGCGCACAAGCCAGGCATCGAACTATCCGAGCGCCTGCTCTCATACGCACCGAAGAACCTTTCACGCGTCTTCTTCACCACCGGTGGAGGCGAGGCAAACGAGACCGCCTGGAAGCTTGCCAAGCAGTACTTCAAGATCCAGGGCAAGCCGATGAAGCACAAGGTTTTGACCCGTTCGGTTGCCTACCACGGCACCTCTCATGGAGCCTTGTCGATGACCGGCATTCCATCTATGAAGAAGCAGTTCGAACCCTTGGTGCCATCAACCTTCCGCGTTCCAAACACCAACTGGTATCGTGCACAGGATCAGTTCGCAACCGAGGAGGAGTTCGGCCTTTGGGCCGCCGACCGCGTCGAAGAGATGATCCAGTTCGAAGACCCTGACACCGTGGCAATGTTTGTTTTGGAGCCGGTTCAGAACTCTGGCGGTTGCTTCACAGCGCCGAAGAGCTACTTCAAGCGAGTTCGTGAAATTTGCGACAAGTATGACGTGCTCATCGTTGCCGATGAAACCATCGATGCTTTTGGTCGCGTCGGCGAGATGTTCGCATCTAACCGCTACGACTTCCAGCCAGACATGTTGGTTTGCGCAAAGGGCATGAGCTCGGCTTACGCACCGATTGGTGCTCTTTTGGTTGCTGAGAAGCTTTTCGAGCCGTTCAAGCACGGCACCGAAATCTTCCCACACGGTTACACCTACAGCGGTCACCCGGTTTCGGCTGCAGTTGCGCTAGCTAACCTCGACATCTTTGATGAAGAAGATCTCGTCGGAAACGTTCGACGCAACGAGGGTGAATTCCGACGCACTCTTGAAAAACTCAAGGACATCGACATCGTTGGCGACGTTCGTGGCGAAGGATACTTCTGGGCAATTGAGCTAGTGAAGGACAAGAACACCAAGGAGACCTTCAACGACGCTGAATCTGAGCGCCTGTTGCGTGGCATCCTTTCTCACCGCATGTTCGAAGAGGGGCTCTACTGCCGCTCTGACGACCGTGGCGACCCTGTGGTCCAGCTGGCTCCGCCATTGACCATCGGCCCGGATGAGTTCAACGAGATCGAGCAAATCCTGCGCGGTTGCTTGATTGAGGCTCAGCAAGCTCTATAAGTCGGTTATCCACCGCAAGCATGAACGCCGACTCTCTCAACAGGGTTGGCGTTCATGCTTTAATCGGAACACCACTCCCCTAGCGTCAGAGGATGAAGAAAATGACAGAAGAAGCTACGCGCTGCTTTGATTCGCCAATCGGGAACATTGTCGTGAAGGCACGCAACAACAAGGTGGTGCATTTGACCATGGGTGGTCCTGAGGTTCCGGATGTCGGTAGCGCAAAAGTTCTCGACCTTGCCGAGAAGCAGCTAAAAAATTACTTCGCTGGCAAGAGTCGTGTTTTGGATTTTGACGTCGAACTAAAGGGAACCGAATTCCAACGCGCCGTCTGGGATGAAATAAGCAAGATTGGCTTTGGCGAGACCAAGACCTACGGCGATATCGCAGTCGCTATTGGTCGCCCAAAGGCCGTTCGCGCGGTTGGAGGCGCCGTGGGAGCAAACCCGGTTCCCCTGGTCGTTGGTTGCCACAGAGTTCTCGGCAGTTCGGGCAAAATCACTGGTTATTCGGGTGGCGATGGTCTGCCGACTAAGCGATGGCTGCTGGCCTTAGAGGGCCTTAGGGCGAAGGAATAGCTTGAGTTTCGTTAGGCAGTTCGAAGATGGCCTCGCCCGGTGCTCTTGGCTAAACAACGATCCTGTTTATATCGAATATCACGACCAAGAATGGGGCGTTGAAGTTCGAGGTGACCGAGAGATTTTCGAACGAATTACACTCGAAGGCTTCCAAGCGGGTTTGTCATGGATCTCCATCCTCAAACGCCGCGAGGGTTTCCGTGCTGCCTTTCACAACTTCGAGCTCGAAGCAGTCGCAGCGCTAACATCGAACGACGTCGAACGCCTGATGCTAGACATCGGCATCATCAGAAATCGCGCCAAGATTCTAAGCACCATACAAAACGCGAACGTCATCCTGGAAATGCAAGCCCATGGGGAGAGCATCAGTGACCTTGTCTGGAGCTTCCAACCCCCTGCGGTTGAACGGCAAGAAGGCGGCTTCAGCTGGTTGGCGATAACCCCGGAATCAACCGCGTTGAGCAAGGAACTTCGCCTGCGCGGATTTGGATTCGTCGGGCCAACGACCATGTACGCAATGATGCAGGCTATCGGCATGGTCAAGGACCATGCGCCCGGTTGCCATAAGCGATACTAAAGACATGTCACTCAAACGCCTTGCTCTTGGAATAGCCGCGATTCTCGCTTTGGTTGGCGTCATGAACCTGGCTGCGTCGATTGCCTTGCCTCACCCACTGATTTCTCTAGGTGACAACAAGAGCGCGCCCGCTGGGCCGGGTGCGCGAGGCATGGCGTTGGCTTCCGATTCCAAAATGGCAATCATGCCCTACAACTTCGAATATGTTGCCGGCTCTGAACTGAGTGCCGAAGGTGGCAAGGGAAAAGTTTACGAACTGAAACTGGAAGGCTCTCCTGAGGCTGTCTTGCAGCGGGCCGCAAAGGCTTTCGGCCTGCAGGGTGAAGTTCGCAAGAGTTCATACTGGTCGGCTGAAAACCCGAGCTACTTCATAGGGTCAGAAGATGGCTCAAGCCCCAGCCTTTCAATCTGGTGGAACGGCACCGGCAATTGGTACTACAGCAACTACGCCGCACAGGTCGAGCTGCCTTGTCTTCGAACCGACAAGGCTGAGGATGGTTCGGAGTATTGCGCCGAATATCCTGAGCAGAAACCAACCCCAGAACTACTGCCAAGCCGCGCCGAAGTCTTGAAGGAAGCCCAGCGAATCTTCGGAGCCACCGGTCTGAAGGTTTCACCGGACGATATTGCCGTTTATCGCGATCAATGGTCTGCCTCGGCAACCGCAAGTCAAAAAATTTCCGGCCAAGATACTGCGATCACCTGGTCAATCGGTTACGACTCCAAAGGAAATCTGGCTTGGGCCTCGGGCAACTCAGTGACTGCGGTTGAGCGCGGCGAATACCAAACCGTTTCGGCCAAGAGCGCGGTTACGCGACTTGCCGATTGGCGCTGGTTTGGTGCACCGGCTAATAACGCCTATCCAGTGACTGAACCGACAAACAAAATGGAAACTCTGGACCTACCAACTAACTCTTCTGGCGAGATTGAAACGGTTGTTGTAACCGTCAACGAGTCAACGAAACACCTTCTGCAGATCTGGGACAAATCTGGCGGGTCTTGGCTGGTTCCTGGCTATGGCCTCACCGGCTCAAACGGGTCATTGAATTTTGTGGTTTCGCTCATTGAAGGCGTAATCGAACTGCCAGAACCGATTGCTATCGAGCCCGGCATGCCGGAACCATCCGTCGAGCAGATGACCAAGTAACTAGGTAGCACTCCGAGTCAAAACGGTCAATTGGGAGCCAGTGACTTCAATCTTGAGCCCAGCTTTAGCAGCGCACTTCTGCAGATCTTTGATGGTTTGAGGTGGCGTTGCAGCCGTCAATGCAGCTCGCACTAACTGCCCTTTGGCTTTCTTGTTGAAGTGATTGAGCTGCTCTCGAGAGCCATCCTCGCGCTCAACAAACACCTTAACTTCGTAGGCCTCGACGCCCTCGGGGATCGGCGCCAGGTCGCCGTAGGTTTTCGAGCGAAGGTCAATCAAAATTCCGCCAGTCAATCTTGGCCAAATTGCGAGATGCGCCTCCCCCCAGAGTTTCTTGAGATTCAACCCGTTGACCGTTTTCGTTGCGTTGATTTTGTATTCGGGAATCAAGTCTGTTGCCGGAATCAAACCGAACATGGCCGACTGAATTAAGACTGTTGACTTCGCGCGGTCTACTTCGCTCTGGGTTAACGAGTTGTGCTCGGTGGGCGTGCCCTTCAGGCCTCGCCCGTGCAAGGCGCCATAGAGGGTTCCTGTGTAGCGGTCTAAGGCGCGCATGGTTGGCGCGGTGAGCAGTTCCTTCGCCCCGGCAGCATCCATGACCGCTTCACGCGCCTTATTCAAGCCACCAAAGGTGAGTGCCACTTGATCGATGGTCAACAAACCGCCACCTGGGCGTTTCGATTCGGATGGTGGCAACAGGAACAACATGGTTCAATGCTAAAGCCCCACCTAGACTTGAATCATGGTCAAACTCACAAAGATTTACACCCGCACGGGCGATGAAGGTATGACCGGGCTTAGCGATTTCACCCGAGCCCGCAAGACAGACCCTCGAATTGAGGCATACGCGGATGTTGACGAGGCCAACTCTGCCATCGGTGTTGCAGTTGCATTGGCCAAGGATGAGTTCGACACTGAAACACTCGAGCTATTGCTTCGAATTCAGAATGACTTGTTCGATCTTGGCGCTGACCTGTCAAACCCTCTGAACGAACACTACGAATACGATCCAATCCGGATCGAAGAAGCCTGGATTGTTGATCTCGAGAATTCGATTGACAAGTACAACAGCGGTTTAGGCAAGTTAGATTCGTTCATCTTGCCGGGCGGATCCGGGCTTGCCGCAGGATTGCACCTGGCTCGAACCGTGGTTCGTCGGGCCGAACGAGCCACTTGGCATGCAATCGAGGCGTACGGCACTGAGCCCGCCAAGAAGGGCCAACCAAATGGTGGCATCAACGTAGCCGCAGCCAAGTATTTGAACCGCCTCAGCGACCTGCTATTCGTGCTGGCACGATACGCGAACGTCAAGCACGGCGGCGACGTCAAGTGGGTTCCGAGCAAGGCTCGCTCGCGGGGTTAGTCGTGCCAGAACTACTAATCATCGTTGGTGTGGCAATTGTCTTCGTGGCTGCGATTTTTATCCCCTTCCGCCTGCCAGAGAGGAAAACCCCTAGGCGTAAACGCTATCGAGGCGGCCTAGGCCCGGCACTGGGTGCGATCAACGAAATCTTCAACCCAAGCGCGCTGAAGGCATCGATGATCCTTGAAGAGAAGAAGATCGCCCGCAAGGCAACTCCAGCTGCCGAAGATCCGCTGGATAGACCTTTCAAATAAGAAAACCCCGACCAATCGGCCGGGGTTTTCTTTTGAAACTTTTAGATCAGAGCAGCGTGACGTGCAACAACGGTTACAACATCCTTCTCGATTGATAGGAAGCCATCCTCGGCCGAAGCCTTGATGATTTCTCCACCCTCAAGAGTGATGCGCACCTCGCCTGATGCAAGAATCGCAAGCATTGGCTCGTGGCCTGGTAGCAAACCGATTTCACCTTCGACGGTCTTAGCGACCACCATCTTGGCTTCTCCAGTCCATACGGCCTGGTCGGCGGCTACTAGCTCAACGTGCAGTGCCATTGTTACTTACCTGATTCCTTCTGAATTCTGTCCCACTCGCGTAGAACGTCTTCGATTCCACCGACGTTGAAGAAGGCCTGCTCGCCAACCTGGTCGAAGTCACCGCGTGCGATGGCTGAGAAGCCCTCGATGGTGTCCTTTAGTGGAACGGTCGAACCTGCAACACCGGTGAACTTGGTAGCCATGTAGGTGTTCTGCGATAGGAATCGCTGGATACGACGTGCTCGTGAAACGGTGATCTTGTCTTCTTCAGAAAGCTCTTCAACACCAAGGATGGCGATGATTTCCTGAAGCTCCTTGTTCTTCTGAAGGATTGACTTGACCAAGGTTGCGGTCTCGTAGTGGTCCTTCGAGATGTAACGAGGGTCCAAGATACGTGAAGTCGAGGTCAGTGGGTCCACCGCTGGGTACAGACCCTGAGATGCGATTTCACGAGAAAGCTCGGTGGTCGCGTCAAGGTGAGCAAAGGTCGTTGCCGGGGCTGGGTCGGTGTAGTCGTCAGCAGGTACGTAAATAGCCTGTAGCGAGGTAATCGAGTGACCACGAGTCGAGGTGATGCGCTCCTGAAGGAGACCCATCTCGTCAGCCAAGTTTGGCTGGTAACCCACAGCAGAAGGCATGCGGCCAAGAAGGGTTGAAACCTCTGAACCTGCCTGAGTAAAGCGGAAGATGTTGTCGATGAACAACAGAACGTCCTGCTTCTGAACATCGCGGAAGTACTCCGCCATGGTTAGCGCTGAAAGCGCTACGCGAAGACGCGTGCCAGGTGGCTCATCCATCTGGCCGAAGACCAGTGCAGTCTTGTCGATAACGCCTGACTCGGTCATTTCGTCGATAAGGTCGTTACCTTCACGGGTACGCTCACCAACACCGGCGAATACAGACACACCATCGTGGTTTTCTGCCACGCGGTAGATCATTTCCTGGATCAGAACGGTCTTACCAACACCAGCACCACCGAATAGACCAATCTTTCCACCCTGAACATAAGGGGTTAGAAGGTCGATGACCTTGATACCGGTCTCGAACATGTTGGTCTTTGACTCAAGCTGGTCGAACTTTGGTGGCTGACGGTGGATTGACCAACGTTCCTTAACGTCGATCTTCTCGCCCTTAGCCGCGTTTAGAACGTCACCGGTCACGTTGAATACGCGACCCTTGGTTACGTCACCAACTGGAACTGAGATTGGAGCGCCGGTGTCGGTAACGACGCCGCCACGGACCAAACCGTCAGTTGGCTTCAAAGCGATAGCGCGCACTAGGTCGTCGCCTAGGTGCTGAGCGACCTCGAGAGTAAGAGTGGTCTTCTCGCCGTCTAGGTCGATTTCAGTGGTGAGCGCGTTGTAGATAGCAGGGATGGCATCGTGAGGGAACTCGATGTCAACCACTGGACCGGTAACGCGAGCAATGCGTCCGGTGCCGGCTGCGGTTACTGCAGCCTTCTTCTTGGTCTCGGCCATGTCTCTTTCTTTCTCTTAGTCTTCGTTGCCGGCGGTAGACAGTGCGTCTGCTCCACCAACAATTTCGGAAATCTGCTGGGTAATCTCAGACTGGCGAGCTGAGTTGCTCAGTCTGGTGTAGTTCTTGATCAACTTGTCTGCGTTGTCAGTAGCCGACTTCATGGCCTTCTGACGTGCTGCGTGTTCCGAAGCGGCCGACTGCAACATTGCGTTGAAGATACGGCTCTCGATGTAAACAGGGAGAAGTGCGTCGAGCACCTTGTTTACGTCTGGCTCGAACTCGTAGAGAGGGAAAACTTCGCTCTCGGTTGGCTCTTCGGTGCCTTCCACGACCTCTAGAGGTAGAAGACGGACAACTTCAGGAACCTGGGCAATCATCGAAACGAAACGGTTTGAGACCAAGTGAATCTCGTCAACGCCACCGTCTGCGTAGTCGGTGTTGAAAGCTGCAACAACCGCGTCAGCAATCTCCTTGGCAGTGTCAAACACTGGCAAGTCGGTGCCGCCGATCCAGCTGCGAACAGCCTCACGACGGCGGAAGTTGAAGTTAGCAACAGCCTTGCGACCGATTAGGTAGTAAACAACTTCCTTACCCTGCTCTTCGAGGAGGTTTGATAGCTGCTCTGCTTCCTTTAGAACGTTCGATGAGAACGCTCCGGCAAGACCGCGGTCAGAGGTAAAGATAACGACTGCTGCGCGATCGATGCGGGCCGGCTCAGTGGTCAGTGGGTGATCTACGTTTCCGAAGGTTGCCACTGCCGAGACAGCACGAGTCACAGCACGTGCATACGGGTTTGCCGCTGCCAGGCGCTGCTGTGCCTTATAGATTCGCGAAGCAGAGATTAGCTCCATGGCACGAGTGATCTTCTTGGTGGTCTGAGCAGACTTAATTTTCTGTCTGTAGACGCGAAGTTGCGCTCCCATGTCTCTCTCCGTTCCTTAAATAGAAGTTGTTTGTTTAGGCGTAGAAGTTATTACTTCTTGGCTGCAGGCTTCTTAGCAGCGGCAGGCTTCTTTGCAGGAGCCTTCTTCTGCTTGACGATCTGCTCTTGCTCAACGGCGTCCTCATCAAGTGCTGATGAGTCGCCTGCTGAAGCCAAAGCGGTTCCTTCTGAAGTCGCGAATCCGCGCTTGAACTTTGCAACAGCCTTTTCAAGCTCTGCAATGGTGTCCTTCTCCAACTTGCTGGTCTCACGGATGGTGGTCAAGACCTTGGTGTTGCGACGTAGGTGCTCAAGAAGCTCTGCTTCGAAGCGAAGAACGTCAGCAACAGGAACCTCGTCCAACTTGCCGGTTGTACCAGCCCAGATAGAGACAGTCTGCTCTTCAACTGGGAATGGTGAGTACTGTGGCTGCTTTAGAAGTTCCATCAGACGTGCACCGCGAGCTAGCTGCTGGCGTGAAGCTGCATCTAGGTCAGAAGCGAACATTGCGAACGCCTCAAGTGCGCGGTACTGAGCAAGCTCGAGCTTCAGGGTTCCTGAAACACCCTTGATGCCCTTAACCTGAGCCGCACCACCAACACGTGAAACCGAGATACCTACGTCGATAGCAGGGCGCTGGTTTGAGTTGAAGAGGTCTGACTGCAAGAAGATCTGACCGTCGGTGATCGAGATCACGTTGGTCGGGATGTATGCAGAAACGTCGTTTGCCTTGGTCTCAATGATTGGAAGACCAGTCATCGAACCGCCACCTAGCTCGTCGTTTAGCTTGGCACAACGCTCAAGTAGACGTGAGTGTAGGTAGAA
>WLGA01000050.1 GCA_009703445.1 Actinomycetota bacterium
CGACCGCGGGGGAGAGATTGGCTACCTGCCGCAGGATCCGCGCAGTGGAGACCCTGAAGAGCTAGCCCGCACCCGAATCTTGAATGCCCGCGGCCTGGGTGACATTGCTGCCGAAATGGCTCAGTGCACGGACGACATGGGAAGCGTCGAAGAAGCTATCTACGAACGTGCCATGAATCGCTATTCGGAGCTAGAAGAGCGTTTCCAGGCAGCCGGTGGCTACGCCGCGGAGGCCGAAGCAGCGACCATTGCGAGCAACCTGAACCTAAAGGACCACATCCTTGATCAGCCTTTGAAGACCCTTTCTGGTGGTCAGCGTCGTCGCATCGAGTTGGCTCGAATTCTGTTCTCAAACGCCGAGACCATGATTCTCGATGAGCCGACAAACCACTTGGATGCCGATTCGGTGGTGTGGTTGCGCGAATTTCTAAAGGGCTACCAGGGCGGATTGATTGTTATCAGCCACGACGTGGACCTAGTCGAAGAGACCGTTAACCGAGTCTTCTATCTAGACGCTATGCGTTGCGTAATCGACATCTACAACATGGGTTGGCGTCAGTACCAAAAGGCTCGCGAAACCGACGAAGAGCGTCGCAAGCGCGATCGAGCAATCGCCGAGAAAAAGGCGACCACACTTCAGATTCAGGCAGCCAAGTTCGGCGCGAAGGCTTCGAAGGCAGTCGCGGCTAAGCAGATGGTTCGTCGAGCCGAGAGTTTGCTTTCTGGCTTGGATGACGTTCGCGAAGTCGACCGCGTCGCAAAGATCAAGTTCCCAGACCCGGCTCCATGCGGTCGCACGCCTTTGATGGCCGAGAATCTGAGCAAGAGCTATGGTTCCCTCGAGATTTTTACCGCGGTAGACCTTGCCATCGATAAGGGCTCCAAAGTAGTTATCATCGGCATGAACGGTGCCGGAAAGACCACCATGTTGCGCATGCTTGCCGGCCTGGACACTCCGGACACCGGAAAAGTCGTGCCTGGCCACGGTCTAAAGATCGGCTATTTTGCTCAGGAACACGAAACTCTAGACGTTTCGAAGTCGGTTCTAGAGAACATGCAGCGCGCGGCGCCTCAGCTTGCTGACACGGATGCCCGCAAGGTGCTTGGTTCGTTCCTATTTACCGGCGACGACGTGAACAAACCAGCCGGCGTGCTAAGCGGTGGCGAGAAAACTCGTTTGGCCTTGGCTTCACTCGTGGTTTCTTCGGCTAACGTTTTGCTCTTGGATGAGCCGACAAACAACCTCGACCCGGCTAGCCGCGAGGAAATCCTGCGCGCGCTAAGCACATTCACCGGAGCTGTTGTTTTGGTCTCTCACGACGTTGGCGCCGTGTTGGCCTTGAACCCAGAGCGAGTCTTGATCTTGCCTGACGGCGATGAAGACCACTGGAACGATGGCTACGCCGACCTAATCTCGTTGAGCTAGGTTCTAGCTCGACAGAATGATGATGTCTTCGGCGAAGTTGTCGTCGTCGCCGACTTTCTTTCGAACCTTAGGTTTGTAGTTTGGGTCATCGGCCATGCGCTTGAAACGAATCTCCTGGCGCACCGCCCAAACCAATGCCATGAACGCCATCAGAGCAAAAACTATCCACTGAAGCGCATAGCTCAGGTGATTGCCTTCGGTTAGCTGAGGGCGTGGAAGCAGCTTCGGCAGACCTGCCTCACTGAAATTTGACTCACCCAGGCGCACATAAAAGTCAGCGGCCGGAGAGGCTGTCAATCCGCTCTTCTCGAAAAGCGTTGGCATGTTCAAGGTCGCTATTTGCCCAGCAGGGGCATCTCTATTGAGGGTGGTTTCACTCGGTCGAATGTGACCCCAAATGGTTTGTTTTTCGGCGGTCGGCTTCGGAAAAACCTTTGGGCCATTCAATCGAGAATCGGCTGGAACCCAGCCCGCTTCGATGCCAACCAATAGACCGTCTTCACGCTCGAACGGGATGAGCGTCAGAAAACCAGGGGTGCCATTTAGTGGGCGATTGCGGACCAATAGAGCCTTTTCGGGCAGGAAGTGACCGGTAATTTTCACCGGCAGCCACTCATCCTGGGGTCTGAATTTGGCACTGGCTATCTCGACCGGTTGGCGGTCATAGAGGGTAGCAACCTGATTGACCTTGGCAAGCGCTTCGGTTCTGCGCGAAAACTGCCAGTTGGAGAGAAAACCGCATGCGATTGCAAATATGACGGCAAGCAGCAGCCAAACGACCCAGCGACGCCAGGATTCGCGAACGTAGTTCATGCTTCTGCTCTCTAGAACGTTGCGGAGTCGATGAAGAAGCCGCGGGTCTCTAAATAGTCAACCAGAAAGGCAAGGTGTTCGTCGCAAGCCAACCAAGTTTTCACACGCTCGGGGCCGTGAATTTTTGGGTTTCGCCAGTTCAACTTATGCGTTGCCGGCGAACCGCATCCTGCTCGAGAGCACTTGTCAATCGTTAAGTCTTGGCCTAGCAAGGGCTATTTGTCTTCTGGCTTGATCGTCGAAGTGAACGCGTCTGCGCTGATTTTCAAAGTTGGTGCAACTACGGCGGTGGCCTTGGTTGTCATCTTGCCTTGACCCTGGGCATTTGCCAGGACGACTGCGAAGTACGGCAAAAAAATGGCCCCGGCAAAGAAGACCCACATCATCCAGCCCTGAACAAAAACAGCAAGGATGATGCATGCCACGCGGACGATCTGAGAGATCAGGTACTTGGTCATGCGGTCGCGACGTTCTTCATCGGGGGATTGACCCACCGAAGTGACGCTCTGCGGCTTGCTCAATTGGGGCCTTTCTTGAATTCTTAGCGCTTTGATTCGGCTTGAAATCAAGCCAAAACGGTAGACTTGCTCTTGTCCAAAGCGTTATAAATCAAATTGTATTCCCTGGAGAGATGACCCTGATGAGCACACCTAGAACCGTATTGGTTACCGGCGGAAACCGCGGAATCGGCCGCTCAATTGCAGAGGAATTTGTTCGCCAGGGTCACCGCGTTGCAGTGACCGTGCGCAGTGGCGAAGGTCCGGAGGGCACTCTGAGTGTGAAGGCCGACGTAACCGACCCGGCTTCATTGGATGCGGCATTCGCCGAGGTTGAAGAAAAGCTTGGCGCTGTTGAGATTTTGGTTGCCAACGCCGGCATTACCCGCGACACCCTTTTGATGCGCATGACCGACGAAGAATTCGAAGAGGTCATCAATACCAACTTGAACGGCGTCTTCCGAGTGCTCCGTCGCGCCACGAAGGGCATGATCAAAGCTCGCTTCGGTCGCGTCATCCTGATTGGCTCAGTTGTCGGTCTGCTTGGCTCTGCCGGTCAGGTGAACTACTCGGCCGCGAAGTCTGCACTGGTTGGCATGGCTCGATCTGTGACTCGCGAACTCGGAGCCCGCGGCATCACCGCAAACGTTGTGGCACCTGGTTTTATCGACACCGACATGACCGCTGCTCTGCCTGAGGCTCAGCAAGACGAATACAAGAAGAAGATTCCCGCAGGTCGCTTTGCTCAGCCTGAAGAGGTTGCCAAGGTTGTTGCCTGGTTGGCCAGCGACGAAGCCAGCTACATCTCGGGAGCCGTCATCCCGGTTGATGGCGGTCTAGGAATGGGTCACTAAGACCCCTGAGCCTTACAGCCCGAGCTTCTCGGTCAGCTTAGAAAGATCATTTCCTTCAAGGATGAAGTCGGCGTGCTCTCGCACGATTGGCTTGCAGTTGAAGCCGACACCCAAACCGGCTACAGCCATCATGGATAGGTCATTCGCACCATCGCCTACAGCCACGGTGTTTTCGATTGGGGTGTTAGTGGCGGAGGCCCACTCAAGCAGGGCATCGGCCTTAGCCTGACGATCAACGATGGCTCCAAGAACCTTGCCGGTTAGGAACCCGTCGACTACCTCGAGCTGGTTTGCTCGGGCAAAATCAAGGTCGAGGATCTCGGCCAGCGGCGTGAGCAGTTGGTTGAATCCTCCGGAGACCGCACCGACTTTTCCGCCGGCCGCGTGAACCGCATCAATCAATCTTTTTGCACCGGTGGTTATGGTGATGCGCTTTTGTACGTCGGCAAAAACAGAATCCGGCAAGCCCGACAGGGTCTTGACGCGTTCAATCAAGCTCTCGGCAAAATCGAGTTCGCCAGCCATCGCGCGTTCGGTGACAGCTGCAACCTCTTCACGCTTGCCAGCGACTTCGGCCAATAATTCAATGACTTCGTCTTCGATGAGTGTTGAATCAACATCAAAGACAACTAAAAACTGGGTCACGGAGTAACCAGAACGCCCTTTCCAACCACGGTGATACCCGAGTCGGTGACGAAGAATCCACGGTCAAGATCACGTTGCTTGTCGACACCGATCGATGCGCCGTCGGCTACTACGACGCTCTTGTCGAGGATAGCCTTTCGAACGGTGCAATCGCGGCCAATTAGAACGCCGTCGAGCAAAATCGAGTCGGTAACCAACGCACGCGAGTGAACGCGAACGTTTGGAGACAGCACGCTGCGCTCAACGATTCCGCCGGAAATCACAGTGCCAAGCGAGACGATTGAGTCAGTGGTGCGACCCTGGTTGCCTTCGCCATCGTGCACAAACTTGGCTGGTGGCAAGTTGATCTGCTGGGTGTGAACAGGCCACTCGCTGTTGTAAAGGTTGAACACTGGCATGACCGAAATTAGGTCCATGTGGGCGTCGTAGTAAGAATCCATGGTTCCCACGTCGCGCCAGTATGAGTGATCGCGCTCGGTCGAACCAGGAATCTCGTTGTAAGTGAAGTCGTAAACACCGGCGTCGTCGCGAGACACCATGTAAGGCACGATGTCGCCACCCATGTCGTGCGAAGAGTCTTCTAGGGTGCCGTCGTGCTCGATTGCGTCAATCAGTGCCTGAGCGGTGAACACATAGTTACCCATCGAAGCAAGCACTTCGTTCGGGGAGTCTGGCAAACCCTTTGGGTTAGCCGGCTTCTCTTTGAATTCGGCGATCTTTGAGTGGTCCTGGTCATCAACCTCGATGACGCCGAATTGGTTAGCCAAGCTCAGTGGCTGGCGAATAGCGGCCACGGTAACGCCGCGACCAGATTTGACGTGATCTTTAATCATCTGGTCAAAATCCATGCGGTAAACGTGGTCTGCGCCAACTACGACAACAATGTCAGGACGTTCGTCGCTCAGTAGGTTCATGCTCTGCAAGATCGCGTCCGCGGAACCCGAGAACCAACGCTTGCCCAAACGCTGCTGGGCAGGCACAGATGCCACGTAGGCGCCAAGGAGCGGAGACATGCGCCAGGTCTGTGAGATGTGACGGTCGAGGCTGTGTGATTTGTATTGGGTCAAAACCACGATTCGACGCAAACCGGAGTTGATCAGGTTCGACAGCGCGAAGTCGATTAATCGATAGCTTCCCCCGAACGGAACCGCCGGCTTAGCGCGATCTGCCGTCAGAGGCATAAGACGCTTGCCCTCACCGCCGGCAAGAACCATTCCAAAAACACGTAGAGCACTCATGCTTCAAATGTTATTCGGCAAATGTGACGGCGGAGTAACATGGCGACATGAGAATCGACCTGATCAGCAAGGAATACCCGCCTGCCATTTATGGTGGAGCAGGCGTACATGTCGCGGAACTAGTGAGAGTTCTGCGCAGACAGATAGACGTTCAGGTCCGTTGCTTCGGTGAAGAACGTAATGAAAAAGATACATTCGCTTATCGTCACAACAGCGAGTTTGACGGCGCAAATGGTGCGCTTCAGACCATGGCGGTTGATTTGAGCATGGTTTCTGACATCGCTGGAGCCGATTTGGTTCACTCTCACACCTGGTACGCAAACTTCGCCGGACAAGTAGCCGGAAGCCTCCACGGAATCCCTCATTTGATTACCGCGCATAGCCTCGAACCACTGCGTCCATGGAAAGAACAGCAGCTCGGCGGGGGATACCGCCTTTCATCCTGGGTTGAACGCACCGCTTATGAGGGCGCAACCGGAATCATCGCTGTTTCCGACGGCATGCGCAAAGACATCTTGCGCGCCTACCCGCAGCTCGACCCAAACAAGGTGTCGGTAGTTCACAACGGAATCGACTTGGATGCCTTCCAGGCCGCAGACAACCCAGACCTAGTGCGAGCAAACGGAATCGACCCTGACAAGCGCAGCGTAGTTTTCGTCGGTCGAATCACCATGCAGAAGGGTCTGCCATACCTGATCAAAGCCGCTCGCGAGCTGCCGAGCGATGTTCAGCTTGTACTTTGCGCAGGAGCACCGGACACCCCGGAAATCTTGGCTGAGGTTACCGAATTGGTAAACGAACTTCGCAAACACCGCGACAACGTGGTGTGGGTAGAGAAGCATGTGAACCGTGCAGAACTTATCGCGATTCTGTCGGCAGCAACCGTGTTCGCTTGCCCTTCGATCTACGAACCACTTGGCATTGTGAACCTTGAGGCGATGGCCTGCGGAACCCCAGTGGTTGCAACGGCGACCGGAGGTATCCCCGAGGTGGTTGCTCACGGCGAAACCGGTCTGTTGGTGGAAATCGAACAGCTACAGGACGGCAGCGGAAAACCGCTGGATGAAGCCAAGTTTGTCGCTGACTTTGCGGCTGCTTTAAACCAGATGCTCGCACACCCGCAGCTCGCCGAATTCGGTGCAGCGGGCCGTAAGCGGGTTGAAGAACACTTCAGCTGGGACAGCATTGCAGAACAAACTATTGGTGTCTATCAGAGAGCCATCGCCGGAAACCTTTAGGCTAAATGCATGTCCCGCGTTATTGATCTCAACAATGTCACTGTGGTGCGCGATCAGCGCCCTATCCTGAACAACGTCGACTGGCAGGTTGAGTCAGACCAGCGTTGGGTCATCGTCGGCCCGAATGGTGCAGGAAAGACCACTTTGCTTCGCGTAGCAGGTGCGCAAATTCACCCATCCAGCGGTCAGGCAACCATCCTTGACGAGCGACTAGGTGAAATCAACGTCTTCGAGTTGCGCACCAGAATCGGTTTCGCATCGAGCGCTTTGGCTTCACACATCCCAAACTCTGAAACCGTTTTGAACGCGGTCATGACTGCGAGCTATGCAGTCACCGGGCGTTGGAACGAGAAGTATGACGACATTGACGAGCGTCGTGCACGCCGAGTCTTGAATGAATGGGCGCTTGAGAACTACGCCGACCGCGCCTTTGGCACCCTCAGTGACGGAGAGCGCAAGCGCACCCAGATTGCCCGCGCCGTGATGCCAGACCCTGAACTTTTGCTCTTGGATGAGCCGGTGGCCAGCCTAGACTTGGCGGCTCGCGAGCAGACCATCAGCATCATCGGCCAGTATGCATCCGCTCCAACCGCACCGGCAATGGTCATGGTCACTCACCACCTCGAGGAAATTCCGGCCGGCTTTACCCACGCGCTGATTCTTCGCGAGGGACAGGTCTATGCAGCCGGAGAGATTGGCCACACTTTGACTTCGCTAAAGATCTCTGAGGCCTTCGGTTTCAATGTCGAGGTTGACTACGCCGATGGGCGATACCGCGCCCGCGCCAAGCACTAAAAAGATTCAGTTTTAGTGCTTTCCATGGCACTTTGATTCTGTTATGCTTGACCCTTGTTGCTATTGAAGCAACCACCCCAACGTTTTTAAAGAAATCCGTTAGAACAACTAGGAAGTTACCCATGAAGGCAGACATTCACCCAAAGTACGAGACCGTTGTATTCCGCGACTTGGCCTCGGGTGTAGCGTTCCTTACTCGCTCAACCGTGTCAAGCAGCAAGACCATTGAGTGGGAAGAC
>WLGA01000051.1 GCA_009703445.1 Actinomycetota bacterium
AATTGGTGCACGTCGAGTTCTTCGCCGCGGGCCTGTGGGCTTACGCCTGCTGCGATCAGAATGCGCTCGGCATCGGCTGGCGAACCGGCCCAGACCGCGAGTGCCTGTCGAAGGGTCTTGCGGCGCTGCCCGAAGGCCGCGTCGGCAACCTCAAAGGTGGCCAGGCGCAGTGCCTCATCGCCAAGTGGAACAGCACGCTTTGAGAAATAAACCAGCGCAGAGTCAACATTTGGAACCGGCCAGAAGATGTTGCGGCCTACGTTGCCGGCAAGCGCCGAGTCGGCATACCAGGCCAGCTTCACGCTAGGCACGCCATAGATTTTCGAACCCGGAGTAGCGGCCAAGCGGTGAGCAACCTCGGCCTGAACCAATACCAGACCGGTCTGCAACGACGGGAAGTGCTCGAGGAAGTGCAGGAGCACTGGAACCGAGATGTTGTAAGGCAAGTTGGCGACCAAGGCATCTGGGTTTGCCGGAAGTTCGGTGACCTTCAAGGCATCGTTGCGAACCAGAGTGAAGTCGGTTCCAGGAGCGCGCTTGGCAATGGTCGATTCAAGTTCGGCCGCCATCTTCGGGTCAATCTCAACCGCGATTACCTTCTTGGCAACCTCGAGAAGACCAAGGGTTAGCGAGCCAAGACCTGGGCCGATCTCAACGACTGTTTCGGCACCGGTCAGTTTGGCCGCGGTGACAATTCTACGAATAGTGTTTGGGTCGGTGACAAAGTTCTGGCCGAGTTTCTTGGTTGGAGTCACATCGAGACGAGCGGCGAGTTCACGGATGTCTACTCCGCCGAGCAACTGCACATCGGCCATTAGAACCCCTCATCCCATGAGCCATAAACGCGCTCAGTGTTCAAGGCTAACTGAGCCGCCAAGTCATTCACATCGACTCCGCGCTGCTCTGCCATGAATCGCACGGTGATTGGCACGAGATACGGGGCATTCGGGCGACCTCGGAATGGCTCAGGGGCGAGGAACGGAGCATCGGTCTCAACCAGGATGAGCTCCTTCGGCGCCATGATTAGCGAGTCACGAAGGTGTTGGTTGCGCTTGATGGTGATGTTGCCGGCGAACGACATGTACCAGCCATTTTCGATGCAGATCTGAGCCAGGTCGGTCTCCCCCGAATAGCAGTGGAAGACCACCTTTTCGGGTGCACCAAGGCGAAGCAGAGTTTCGACAACCTGATCGTGAGCATCGCGGTCGTGAATCATCAGTGCGATGTTGTTTTCCTTGGCGATTCGGATGTGCTCTTCAAATGAGTGCTGTTGAAGCTCTAGGTCGTTATCGCCCTCGGTTCTGAAAAAATCCAAACCGGTTTCGCCGATGGCGCGAACCCGAGGCTGCGCAGCGAGCGCTTCAATCTCAGCGATTGCGGCATCCAAGTTTTCACGGGTTTTGTAAAGCGGAGCCTCGTTGGGGTGCAGGGCCACAGCGGCTAGAACTCGTCTGTCCTTGGAAGCCAACTCGGCGCACCACTTTGAGCTCTCTAGAGTCACGCCAACCTGAACAACGCCCTTGATGCCAACGGCCTGTGCCCGATCGAGATTCTCTTGCCAAGGCATGACTCCGAGCTCATCATCAAACTCAAACTCTAGGTGGCAGTGATTGTCATAGACGGTGACGTCGAGCGGCTCAGGGTTCGGCGGAAAGCTGGGTGCCTTCTTTTCTTTAGCCGACTTCTGGGCGGCGTTGGAAGCCACGTCTGCGCCAGCCTTTGAGCTGCGAACAAACTGCTCTGCAGTCATGTGTTACTTCGCTTCGGTTGCGTCGGTTTCGATGCGCGGGAACAGTGGCTCAAGTTCTCCGATGGCCTGGCCAGCCTTTAGCTGACCCCAGTTAGCGGCGGCCGAAAGCGGCTGTGCGGCGAGGTCTCCGAGCGAGCCCTGACCGACTGTTGACCAAAGTTTTTCGGCAACCTTCGGGGTGACCGGAGCCATCAGAGTTGCCAAAATGCGAAGACCCTCGGCTGCGGTGTAAAGCACAGTGCCAAGACGCTCGCGCATTGCCTCATCCTTGGCCAGAACCCAAGGCTCCTGCACGGTGATGTAGTTGTTCAGCTCGTCGACCAGAGTCCAAACCGCAATCAAGGCATCCTGGATGGCGACCTCGTCGATTGCCGCATCTGCGTTGGCCACTGCCGCGGCAGCGACTGACTGAACCTTGAGGTCATCTTCTGAAGCTGCGCCAGGAGTTGGCAAAACGCCATCAAAATAACGGTGAATCATTGCGACAACGCGTGATGCGAGGTTGCCAAAGCCGTTGGCTAGCTCAGCCTGGTAGCGAGCCGAAAGGTCTTCCCACGAGAATGAACCATCCTGGCCGAAGGCGATTGCCTTCATGAAGTAGTAGCGGAATGCGTCTGAGCCGAAGGTGTCGGTGATCTGGCTCGGCGCGATTCCGGTGAGCTTTGACTTCGACATCTTTTCGCCGCCGACTAGAAGCCAGCCGTGGCCGAAGATCTGCTTGGCAGGCGGCAATCCGGCAGCCATCAACATTGCCGGCCAAATAACCGCGTGGAATCTCAGGATGTCCTTGCCGACCACCTGAACGGTCGCAGGCCATAGAGACTCGAACTTTGCCTTGGCTTCGGCGCTGTCTTCGCCGTAACCGATGGCTGTGATGTAGTTCAACAGGGCGTCGAACCAGACGTAGGTGATGTGGCTGTCATCCCAAGGGATGTCGATGCCCCAATCGAACTTCTCTTTCGAACGTGAAATCGACAGGTCGGTTAGACCGCGGCGGACGAACGAAACGACTTCGTTGCGAGCCGATTCAGGCTGGATGAACTTTGGGTTTGCCGCATAGAAATCGAGCAGCGGCTGCTCGAACTCGCTGAGCTTGAAGAAGTAGTTGGTTTCGGCGAGCTTCTCAACCGGCTTCGAGTGAATCGCACATACCGGCTGGCCAGCAAATGCGCCCTCGCCAGGCATTAGGTCGGCTTCGGTCTTGTATTCCTCGCAACCCACGCAGTAGTTGCCCTCGAACTCACCGCGATAAATGAAGCCAGTGTCATACAGGTTCTGCAAGAACTTCTGGACGTTCTTTTCGTGACGAGGTTCGGTGGTTCGGATGAAGTCTTGGTTGTCGATGTCAATGGTCTCGAGCAACGGTAGCCAAGCCTCAGAAACTAGCTTGTCGGCCCACTCCTGCGGCGAAACCGAGTTCGCCGAAGCGGTGCGCAAAATCTTTTCGCCGTGCTCGTCGGTGCCGGTTAGCAAGAAACTCTGCTCTCCGCGCTGACGGTGCCAACGTGCCAGAACGTCAGAAGCTACTTCGGTGTAGGCGTGGCCGATGTGAGGTGCGTCGTTGACGTAGAAGATAGGGGTCGTGACATAGAACGACTGACCTTTGGTGTTTGGCATTCTTCTATCTTAAAGCTTTGCGGGCCTCTAATACCGACTGGTAGAGCTCGCTTTTGCCCGCTCCGGCCGAGCCGGCAATCTCTGCGACTGCTTGCTTCAGGCCGACGCCATCCTCGATGAGTGCCAAAACCTGCTGCACGAGGTCTTCGCTCTTCACCTCGACTACCTGGGCGCCGGCGATAACCAAAACCATTTCGCCCTTCGGTTCGCCCTTCGCCCATTCGACCAATTCGGGCAGAGTGCCGCGCTCGGTGTGCTCAAACTTCTTAGTCAGTTCGCGCGAAACGCTTGCCTGGCGATCAAAGCCCAAGACCGATGCGGCATCCTCCAAAGATTCAAGGATGCGGTGCGGGGATTCAAAGAAAACCATGGTTCGTGGTTCGCGAGCAAGCGATTCGAACGCCTTCTTGCGGTCGCCGGTTTTGCGTGGCAAGAACCCCTCGAAGGTGAAGCGGTCGGTTGGTAGACCAGAAACGGCGAGCGCCGAAAGCACAGCCGAAGGGCCAGGGATGATTGTCACGGCAACGTTGGCCTTCACTGCGGCGCGCACTAGTAAGAAACCCGGGTCGCTAACCGTTGGCATTCCGGCATCGCTGACCACGAGGACGTCATCCTCGCCAGCGATTTCAAGAATCTGCTCGATTCTCTCGTTCTCGTTGTGTTCGTGCAGGCTGAATAGGCGCGCGTTCAGCTTGATTCCCAGCGCATTGGCCAATTTCAGCAGGCTGCGGGTATCTTCGGCTGCGATGAACTTCGAAGCGATCAGGTGCTCGACCAGGCGCGGCGATGCGTCGGACAGGTTTCCGATGGGAGTCGCAGCAAGGATGAGCACGCTCTATTGTCTAGCATTAGGGCGTGATTGCATTACTTAATCGAATCTTGGCTGGCGAAAAAAGCCGTCATCGATTGAGTGTTTCCGCACCTTGGCTGGTCATGCTGCTTGCCGCTTTTTTCCGTCTGTGGAACCTCGGTTATCCGAACAAGCTGGTTTTTGATGAGACCTATTACGTCAAGGATGCCTGGACCCTTTGGAACACCGGGTCAGAAAAGGCGTGGCCTAAAGACGCCAACCTTGCCTTTGAATCGGGGCAAGTCAATGGGTTTTTGACTGACCCAAGTTTTGTAGTTCACCCGCCGCTCGGCAAATGGATCATGGGCTTTGGCATGTGGCTATTTGGCCCAAGCAACGCCTTCTCCTGGCGCATCAGCGTTGCCCTGCTAAGCATCGCTGCGGTCGGGTTGATCATGATGATTGCGAAAATCCTGTTTCAAACGCAGGTATGGGCAGTTGCTGCCGGCTTCCTTTTTGCCATCGATGGCCACGCGATCGTCCTTGGTCGAACCGGTTTGTTAGACGGCATCCTGATGTTTTTCGTGCTGCTCGCTTTCTATTTCTTGCTGCGGCATTTGCAGACTCGAAAACTTGGCGAACCGACCTGGGCCCAGCCATGGCTTCTGGCTGCGGGAGTCACCCTCGGCGCCGCAACCGCAGTGAAGTGGTCTGGTTTGTATTTCTTGGCCGCATTCGGGCTATACGTAGCAACGAGTGACGCAATCGAACGCCGACAAAGAGCGGAATCTCAACTGGTCGAGGGCCAGCGTTTGAAGCTGCGCGATTGGCTCATTCCAAGCGGTCTGCAGGCAATGATCAGCTTCACATTGATGGTGCCAACCGCGCTGGCAACATACGTGGCGAGCTGGGCCGGCTGGTTGATGACCACAAACGGTTACGACCGGAACTCACGCGAGAACGCGCTGCTTTCACTCTGGCAGTACCACCTCGACGCATACGGTTTCCACATCAATCTGCACACACCGCACTCATACGCATCGAGCCCTCTCACGTGGCTGTTTGCGATTCGCCCAACCAGCTTTTTCTACGAGGGGCTGGCCGAAGGCGAGGGCGGCTGCGTCTCAAGTTCGGGCTGCTCCAGTGCCATTACCGCTCTGGGCAACCCTCTGATTTGGCTTCCAGCTGCGGCGGCCGTCCTGTTGCTGACCTATCTGTTCATCACGCGAAAGAGCAAGGTGGGCGGCTTGATTCTGCTCGGCATCGTCGGCGGATACCTACCTTGGTTGGCTTTCCTCAACCGCACAGTCTTCCAGTTCTACGCGATTGCTTTCTTACCTTGGATGATCCTGGCGCTGGTCTATGTGATTCGCATGTTCTTGCACACTCGCAGCCAGGAACAACTGCCCCGAGCGATTCGCATTGCCGGTGGCTATTTCGGCCTGGCATTTGCGGTTAGCCTATTCTTCTTACCAATCTGGATCGGCACCTGGACTCCTTATTGGTACTGGCACCTTCACATGTGGCTTCCGAGTTGGATCTAATAAATGAGTAGTTACGGAGCGTTGTTCCGCGCCCCTGGTTTCCTAAGGGTTATCTCGTCGCAGCTCTATGCTCGTTTTCCATTCGGAATGATGACTTTGGCATTCGTGCTGCACATCGAACACGTTCACAACTCTTACGCCGTGGCTGGTCTCGCACTCGGCGCAGACACCATCGGCGCGGCAGTTTCGGGACCTGTGCTCGGTCGCCTGCTCAGCAAGTTCGGCACAACACGTGTCTTGGTTACGAGCGCAACCATTGGAGCCGCAGCGATGCTTGGCATTGCCTTGCTAAATGCAAGCCCGGTTGGAATGATCGCCCTAGCATTAGTTGTCGGGCTCACTTCACCTCCGATTCAAACCGCGGCCCGCACGATTTACCCATCCCTGGTCAAAAAGAAAGACTTGAACGCGGTCTATTCTCTGGATGCAACATCCCAGGAATTGATTTGGGTCATCGGCCCAGTTTTGGCTACCGTTCTTGCCGCTCAAATCAACACAGTCTTTGTGGTTGTGCTCATGGCCGCGGTTCAGATCTCGGGCGTGATTTGGTTCTGCTCAAACAAAGAAGTGAGCCAGGCAGTCATTCCGAGCCCGGAGCGCAAGATGGGCGGCGTCCTAACCAACAAGATCGTCTTGGCGACCGCTGTTCTCGGCCTCCTGCTCATCGGAGGATTTAGCGGTGTCGAGGTTGGCACGGTGGCCGTGGTTTCACATGACCTAGCCGGCCTGGTCATTGGTGCACTGTCGCTGGGTTCGATTGTCGGTGGAGTTTTCCTGGGCAACCGAGTGAAATCTCGCTGGTCACTCACCTGGCTCCTGACCCTCGTGCTGGCTGGATATGCATTGATCTGGATCGCGCCGACCAATGGCGTCTGGCTTGCAATCTGCCTCTTTATTGCGGGAGTCGGTGTTGCACCGTCTCTGGGCATCCTTGGCACAGCAATCGCGGGAAACCTAAAGCCTGGAGATGCAGCCGAAGCTAACGGTTGGGCTAGCACCGGCCAGCTCATGGGTTATTCGGCTGGCGCCGCGCTGTCGGGCATCGCAATCGATTCGGTTTCAGAAAGCTCCGCATTTTTGGTGTCCCTAGTATTCGGAGTCGGAGCAGTTCTAGTAGCAGTAATGGCGGTCGACATCATGTCGCCGGCCAGAAAGCAGGAGAAATGAACACCTACGCCGTGAACTACTTTTACGTTGCCGACAGCGAGACCATGGATGAGGTGCGCCCGATTCACCGAGCTTGGCTGAAGAAGCTGCTCGATGACGGAATCATGCTGGCCAGTGGGCCAATGGTCGATAACCCAGGCGCTTTATTAATCTTCAAAGCGGAATCAGTTGAAGCGCTGGCGGGTTTACTTGACCAAGACCCATTTGACCAGGCCGGGTGCATCGGCGAACGCGTGATCAATCAGTGGAACCCAGTATTCGGACCTTGGAGTAGCTAATGTCATTCGACCCAAAGAACGTGCCTCAAATCAAGCTGAACAACGGTCAGCTGATTCCTCAGCTCGGTCTCGGGGTCTACAAACTCGAAGCCTCCTCGGCGGCCGACCTGGTGTCTACCGCGATTGACGCGGGTTACCGTCGAATCGATACAGCGGCCCTTTACCTAAATGAAGCCGAAGTTGGTCAAGGTGTTCGTCAGAGCTCTGTGCCACGCGAAGAAATTTATGTAACTACCAAAATTTGGCATGACCACCACGGATACGACTCTGCCCTAAAGGCGATTGATGAGAGCCTCGCTCGTCTCGACATCGACTACGTAGACATGCTTCTGATTCACTGGCCGGCTCCGGCTCAAGATAAGTTCGTTGAAGCCTGGTCGGCTTTCCAGCACGCGGTTGAGATTGGCAAGGTTCGTGGAATCGGCGTCTCAAACTTCCACTCGAT
>WLGA01000052.1 GCA_009703445.1 Actinomycetota bacterium
AACATCGACACTATTGGTGCTGAAAATCACTGCATCAGCTCCGGCCGCATCGGCAGCACGCAGGACCGTTCCCGCATTTCCCGGGTCACGGATGTTGGCAAGCAACGCAACCAAGCGCGGTTTCGCGGCAATGATGTCCTCGAGGTCCGAGTGCAGCTGCTCACATACAGCGACGACGCCCTGAGGAGTTGTCGTGTCAGTGAGAGCCTTGAGCACCGGCTCAGAGACAAGCTGAACCTCGATGCGAGCCGACTCGGCACGATCAAACAGGTCTGGGTAGCGCTCAACGGCATCCTCGGTTGCGAACAACTCGACGATTAGCTTTGGGCGGTTTAGCGCTTCCTTTAGCCCTTGAGGTCCCTCAAGCAGAAAGAGCCCGGTCGATGACCGGGCGTCTTTCTTGGTGAGCTTGGCGACCCCGCGGACCTTTGTGGCCTTGGGATCAATCAGCAAGGTCTTACTTGACCTTTGGCGCTGAGGTGTCTGCTGGAAGAGCTGCCTTCGCTGAAGCTACAAGGCTTGCGAAAGTCTTTGGCTCGTTCACTGCTAGGTCAGCAAGGATGCGGCGGTCAACAACGATGCCAGCAAGGTTTAGACCCTGGATTAGGCGGTTGTAGGTTAGGCCGTTTGCACGTGATGCAGCGTTGATGCGCTGGATCCACAGACGACGGAAGTCACCCTTGCGAGCACGACGGTCGTTGTATGCATAGACAAGTGAGTGCAGCATCTGCTGCTTTGCCATGCGGTATAGACGTGAACGCTGGCCGCGGTAACCCTTGGCGCGCTCTAGAACTGTACGGCGCTTCTTAGAACCGTTTACAGCGTTTTTTACTCTTGCCATTTGTTGATACTCCTAAGTTCAACTGCGTGGTGCCGAAGCACCTCAGAAAATTTGTAAGTTCGGGCTTACTTGCCGAGAAGGGTCTTGAGGGTCTTGTAGTCAGCTGGTGAAACAACCTGGTCTACGTTTAGACGACGCTTGCGACGGTTCGACATGTGCTCCTGGTTGTGACGCATGTTGATCTGCTGCTTCATGATCTTGCCGCTACCGGTGAAGCGGAAACGCTTCTTAGCGCCAGAGTGGGTCTTCTGCTTTGGCATTGATTTCTCCTGTTTCTACTCTGCAGCTTCTTCGGCTGCAGACTCGTTTGGCTTTTCTGCAGGAGCAGCCTTGGCGGCCTTCTCTGCAGCTTTCTTGGCTTCGGCCTTAGCGTCTGCCTTGTTCTTTAGCGGGCCAATGACCATAACCATGTTGCGGCCATCGATCGAAGGATTCGACTCGACTGCACCCAACTCGGCTACTTCTTCGGCAAGCTTCTGAAGCAACTTGATGCCCATTTCTGGACGTGACTGTTCGCGACCGCGGAAAACCACGATCACCTTGACCTTGTCACCGGCCTTTAGGAACTTCTGAATCTGACCGCGCTTGGTTCCATAGTCGTGATCATCGATCTTTAGACCGAAACGAACGGTCTTTAGAACGGTGTTGACCTGGTTCTTGCGTGCCTCACGAACCTTCTGGGCTGCTTCGTACTTGAATTTTCCGAAGTCCATAAGTTTCGCAACTGGTGGCTTTGAAGTAGGCGCAACCTCAACTAGGTCGAGGTCTTGCTCTTGGGCCATGCGCAGCGCATCTTCGATGCGGACAACGCCAATCTGCTCACCAGCTGCGCCGACGAGGCGAACCTCTGGCACGCGGATGCGCTCATTGATGCGGGGATCGCTGATTTGTAGCTCCTTTAGACGTGACATAAATGGCCACGCCACAGGCGGGCAGCCTGAATGCGTACAGAAACGATAAAGTCTCCAGCTTTACCCGGCCACCTATGTGTCTGAGACACTAGTTCGGCGATCGCGGGTGGGAAATAAATCCACTTCTGACCGAGGGCGAACCTCGGAGCCATGGGTTAGCCTATCAGAAAGAACTCAAAAGGAGAAGCCCCTTGTCAACCTCATATTCAGAAGACCGCGAACCTCAATCACCTGAGGTGCAGATGCAGGACATCGCCGATCTTCCAGCGGTTGAGGTTATCGGTCGCTACGCGGTCGACCTTTTGACAGTGGCCGCCGTTCAGTGTGGCTTGGCCGAGGATGGTCGCAAAGGTGACCTAGATGAGGCACGCAAGCTAATCAACGCAACCGCCGGCTTCATCACCGCCGCTGCTGCAGACTTGGGTGACCACCACGCCCGCCCACTGCGCGACGCCTTGCGTCAGGTTCAGTTGGCTTTCCGTGAGGCTTCACACATCAAGGATGCGCCTGGCGCTGGCCCTGGTGAAAAGTTCACCGGCCCAGTCAACTAAGTTCTTCTCGGAACGACTGCCTATTCGGCTGCGATTAGTCGCAACTGCATCGAATCCACGGATTCGGCAATCAACTCACTCTGTGACCACGCCTCGGCCAATCGCGCCACTAGCGCCTGAACCTCATCCTGGTTCAAACCAGCCACTAGCTTGAGGGAAATCTGAAGCTCGGCACCATCCAAGCGCGAAAATGGGTCGCCAGCCTCGAGATAGATTGCCAGCACGTTTGGCTCGGTTTCGTCTAGCGGTGCTGCGAAAGCCTGACCTACGGCTTCGTTCAAGAACGATGGCACCCAGTCTTGCTGCGTAGCCAATGCCTTGATTGCCGGGCGACGGAAGACGAATTCGGTCTCACTGCCAGGGTCTAAAACTATTCGCGTATTGCCCTCGGAGGCTGCCGCTAGGGCAACTCTGGCAGCATCGGCTGGCACTGGCCTGGCCGTCTTGTTCCAAACCGCCATCGCGGCAACAGAGCTGAACACCGGAAGGCCGGTCTGCCCATCCGGGGTCTGCACGGTCACGATCGAAAGGTCTGCGCTCTTGTCAACGGTTTGACCGTGAGCGCCCTCCCCCGATTCGCCGAGGTCGGCAAGTAACGGGATCAACAAACGTGACGTAGCGAAGGCCTGAAACACAGCTCGGGGGTCGGTCGGATTTGCGCGGAATTCGGCGAGCGCCTCGATTAGAACCGGGTTTGCAGATCCGTTGTCGTCAGCGAATGGATTCGAGTCGAAGCTGCGACCCTCCCAAGGCACACCGGCAGAATCGGCAAAACGATCCTTGTTGATGTGCTTGTGGTCGTGGCTATCCATGATTCAGAGCTGGATTAGACGCGAACGTTCGCGATTGCCAGAGCCTCTTGGAGGGTGAACTTGTTTGCGTAGAGCGACTTGCCCAGGATTGCAGCTTCGAGGCCGTCGGCTACCAGCGCGTGCAAGTCACGGATGTCTTGAAGCGAACTGATTCCACCCGAAGCCACGACAGGCTTCGAGGTGCGCTGCATGACTTCACGAAGCAGCTCAACGTTAGGGCCCTTGAGGGTTCCATCCTTGGTTACATCGGTGACTACGTAACGAGGGCAACCAGCGCCTTCGAGCCTTGCGAGAACCTCCCAAAGATCGCCGCCTTCGCGAGTCCAGCCGCGAGCGGCCAACGTGGTTCCTCGAACGTCTAGACCAACCGCGATTGCGTCGCCGAACTTGGCGATTACACGCTCGGTCCACTCAGGGTTCTCAAGAGCGGCGGTGCCAAGGTTGACTCGAGTCGCTCCAGCCTCAAGCGCTGCCTCGAGAGATGCATCGTCGCGAATGCCACCAGAAAGCTCGATCTTGACCGAGGTTGAGGCGTTGACTACTTCACGGATGATGGCTCGGTTGTCTCCGCGGCCAAACGCTGCATCAAGGTCGACGAGGTGAATCCACTCCGCTCCCGCATCGATCCAGGTTTGAGCAGCCTCGAGAGGGCTGCCGTAGTCGGTCTCCGACCCCGCTTCGCCTTGGGTGAGGCGAACTGCCTTGCCGTCGGCCACGTCTACTGCCGGAAGCAGTTCTAGGTAAGTCGAGTTTTGTGCCATGTGATGCTTCTTTCGTTTGGAGCTTTGATGTTTAGAAGGTTTTGAGCCAGTTGGTTAGCAACTGAATGCCAGCCTGACCGGATTTCTCCGGGTGAAACTGGGTGGCGGTGAGTGGTCCATTTTCGACAGCGGCGACGAACTTGCAGCCGTACTCCGCCCAGGTAGGAACCGGAGATGGAATCGGGCCTAGACCGTCATACTGCCAGTTCTGAACACCGTAAGAGTGCACGAAATAGAAACGCTCATCGGCGATGCCGTCGAACAGGCGTGAATCCGCCGGCGGCATAACAGTGTTCCAGCCAATGTGGGGCACCAAAGGCGCATCCAACAGTTCGACGGTGCCGCGCCATTGGCCAAGGCCGTCGGTTTCGATGCCATGTTCGACACCGTGCTCGAACATCACCTGAAGCCCGACACAAATTCCCATCACCGGTTTACCGGCGACCAAACGCTTGTCGATTAGTTCTCCGCCCTTGACGGCATTGAGCTGATCCATCACCGCGGTGAACGCACCAACGCCAGGAACGATGAGCCCATCGGCGTTAAGTACGGCGTCTCGGTCGCGGGTTAACTCAACCTTGGCACCAGCTACTTCTAGAGCCTTGGCCACCGAGTGAACATTGCCACTGCCGTAATCGAGAACGACTACGCGGGGTGAACTCACAGAGCGCCCTTGGTCGAAGGGATTCCCTCTACACGTGCGTCAAACTCGACAGCCTTGCGGAAAGCGCGCGCGAAAGCCTTGAACTCTGCCTCGGCAATGTGGTGTGGGTCACGACCATCTAGAACCGTGACGTGCACGGTGATTCCAGCGTTGTAGGCAATGGCCTCGAAGACGTGGCGAATCATCGAACCAGTGAAGTGTCCACCAATCAAGTGGAACTCAAACCCTGCAGGTTCGCCGCTGTGCACCAGGTATGGGCGACCAGAAACATCTACGACGGCGCGAGCAAGTGCGTCATCGAGCGGGACAGTTGCGTCGCCGTAGCGACCAATCTTTGACTTGTCGCCCAGCGCCTGCTTGATGGCCTGACCCAAAACAATCGCGGTGTCCTCAACCGTGTGGTGCACGTCGATGTGAGTGTCACCGGTTGCCTTGACAACGAGGTCAACCAAAGAGTGCTTCGCAAAGGCAGTAAGCAGGTGGTCGAAGAAAGGCACAGTGGTTGAAATTTCAGAGCGGCCGGTTCCGTCGAGGTTGATCGAAAGTTCGATCGAAGACTCGCTGGTGCGGCGCTGAAGTTGAGCTACACGGGTCATTTTTTGCCTTTCTCCATAGCGACGCTACAGAAAACGTCGTTGGGATGGTTCAAGTCTAGCGAAGCGTGGCTGATTACTTGCCTAGTACTTCGCGCAAGGCGTCGAGGAACGCCGAAGTTTCGGCCTCGGTGCCAGCGCTAACGCGGAGGGTTCCACCCAGACCCACGTTGCGGATTAGAACTCCTCGGTCTAGCAATTGCTGCCATACCTGCTCTGGTTCATCCAGGCCACCGAACAAAACAAAGTTTGCATCGGAGCGGTAAGGGTCCAATCCCATCAACTTCAGTTCCGTGACGATTCGGTCACGTTGGGCACGGATGTCATCAACAGTTGAAAGCATTAGCGGGGCATGCGCCAGTGCACCCTCGGCAGCCGCCTGGGTGAAAGCGCTCAGGTGGTATGGCAGGCGAACCAATCGAAGCGCATCAATAACGGCTGGGTCTGCTGCCAAATAACCAACGCGCGCGCCTGCGAACGCGAATGCCTTTGACATCGTTCTGCTGACCAGAAGTCTCTCGCGACCAGGCAGCAATGAGACTGCAGTCACGGATGGGTCTGCACCAAACTCCTGATAGGCCTCATCGACAACGAGGATGCCGCCCGATGCCTCACTGATTGCCTCGTAGGCCGCTTCAATGCAGTCGAGACCCAAGGGTGTTCCCGTTGGGTTATTCGGAGCACACAAAATCACGATGTTCGGCTTGTGCTCCAAGATTGCGTCTCGGATGATTTCAGGGGTCAGTTCGAACCGATCTGCACGGGCGACAGCTACATACTCGGTCTGGGTGCCCGAGGCGATGATTGGGTACATCGAGTAGGTCGGTGTGAAACTGAGGAACTTGCGACCAGGACCACCAAAGGCCTGAAAAATGTGCTGAAGAACTTCATTTGAGCCATTGGCTGCCCAGATGTTTTCTGGCGTTAGGTCGGCTCCCAGATAAGCGGCGAGGGCTTCACGCAAAGGCATGAACTCGCGGTCTGGATAGCGGTTGATTGACATCAGAGCCTTAGCAAGTCGCTCGATGATGTCTTCGGCCACTTCAAGTGGCACGCGGTGGGTGTTCTCGTTTACGTTCAGCGAAACCGGCACCTCTAGCTGAGGTGCGCCGTAAGGCTGCTGCCCCTTGAGGTCATCGCGCAGTGGTAGGTCTTCTAGTCTCGCCATTCCTCAAGTTTACTAAGCAAGAACGGCGAAGGGTTGGGCTGGTGCTCGAGGACCTAAGGAAGAGCGATGCGCTGACCAGGAGCAACCTCGGCGCTGGTGAGCGCGTTCAGGTCGACTACCTTGGCGATCCAGTCGCGAGGATCTTCGTTCGGGGCAATCTTGCCGGCCAACTGCCAAAGGCTTTCACCAGAGTGAATGGTCACGTAGGTGAAGTTGGTCTTCACTGCATCGGAACCAGCGGTTGCCGCCTGGCCCGAGAAGAAACTGATTGCTGCAACCACGGCAACGGTCAGGACCGTTGCTTGGCGCACGAAGCGACGACCCTTTGAGTTCAACACGGTGCGCTTAGAAACCGGCGCAATCGGACGAGTCATCCCAGTAGCTGGTGAGTAGTTAGTCATTTCGATGAATTCCTTACTAGCAGTTTTCCGAACATCTGTTCGAATTAGAACAAGTTTACGAATAAAGACCAACACTTTGTCAAGTAAATTCTTTATTCTTTCGAAAATGTGTTTGTTTTCTTGTTCGAATACGAATACAATTTCGATATACGGAGTCAATCGCACACCTCGGACATTTATCCGAATGAACTGAATTTGCGAGGGTTAACACAACGGAGGGCATCACATGGCAAAGCGTTCAGACAACCTCAGCCAAATGCAAGAGCGCATCTTAGAGTTCATCATTCGCTCTAAGGATCAGAGCGGCTATACGCCATCCCTGCGTGAAATCGGTGACGAGGTGGGCCTCAAGGCAGTCTCGAGCGTGAAGTACCAGCTAGAGCAGCTGAAGGACGCGCACTACATCTCATTCGATGCCAACACCGCCCGTGCCATTCGCGTTCTAATCGAGCCAGAGGGCTTGTATGACGGCCAGACCGCACAGTCAGACAACCCGACCCCATATGGCGAAGCAGCTATGGTGCCGATGGTTGGCCGTATTGCCGCGGGTATTCCAATCACCGCAGACCAGAACGTAGAAGAAATCTTCCCGTTGCCTCGACAGCTCGTCGGAAAGGGCGACCTGTTCCTGTTGAAGGTGGTCGGTGAATCGATGATCGATGCAGCCATCTGCGATGGTGACTGGGTTGTCGTTCGTTCACAGCAGACCGCTGAGAACGGTGACATTGTCGCTGCGATGCTGGAAGAAGAAGCAACCGTAAAGACTTTCAAGCAGCGAGATGGCCACACCTGGCTATTGCCACGCAACTCTGAGTTCGAGCCGATTCTT
>WLGA01000053.1 GCA_009703445.1 Actinomycetota bacterium
GTGCTGCTGCACTGTTCTTTACACATACTTTACAGATTTGGGTGCACAAACTCACTGATTGTGCATGAAATCGGTATTTATTGGTTATAAAACTCTTCAACGTTAAGTAATACTGCACATAAACTTGAACTATCAACGGTGATGGAGAATTCAATGGACTTGAAAAACGGCCTAGGCCACCTCAGCTATTCGACCCTGGTTCACGCCGGCGATACCTGGGCCGAAATGAACGCCAGCCTGCGCGAGTTCGTGCCGCAGGTCAAGGCTCGAGTCTCCCCGAATGAATCCTTTGCGGTGTCGCTTCGAATCTCGGCTGCATCAGCCAAAACCCTCACCGAAAGCGCGGCCGAGCGCGCATCCTTGGCGGCCTTCCTAGCTAAAGAAGACCTCTACGTCTACACAGTGAATGCATTCCCATACGGGCCATTCAAGGGCGACATCGTGATGGAGCGCGTCTACGAACCCGACTGGACTACAGATGACCGCGTGGACTACACCAACTCGGTTGCCGACATCCTGGCCGAGATTTCACCCGCCGATGTGAACCCATCGATTCAGACCGCCCCATTGGCATTCAAGCCAAACGTGGCCGACGAGGCATACGTGCACCTATTCACTCGCAACGTCTTCCGAGTGGTGAAGCACCTGCTCGAACTTGAAGAGCGCACCGGTCGCCGAGTGAAGCTGGCAATCGAGCCAGAGCCGGCTTGCTACTTAGAAACCACGGATGAAACCGTCACCTTCTTCAAAGAGCGCATTTACTCGCCGGTAGGCATCCGTGAACTTGCTGAGGTTGCCGGCATTCCACTGAGCGAGGCAGAAGGCGCGATTCGCCGCTACCTGGGCATTGTCTTCGACATCGGCCACCAGTCGGTTGGCTTCGAGAACATCACCGAGTCGCTGACCAAGTTGGTTGACGCCGGAATCCCGATTTTCAAGCTGCAGGAGGCTGCGTCGCTGTGGGTTGAAAACCTGACCCAAGACAAGATCGAGTCGCTTCGCCGATTCACAGACACCATCTACTTGAGCCAGACCTCGCTTAAGCAAAACGGCAAAATCACCAAGTTCCTGAACCTCGGTGAGGCCCTCGATGCCTACGAGGCTAACCCGGTCGAATCTGAAATGCGCACCCACTTCCACGTGCCGGTGTTCCTTGAGGAGCTTGGCCCATTCCGCACGACTCGATTCGGCGTGCAAGAGGCCCTCAAGATGCATCGCGCGACTCCGCTCTCCGATCACCTGGAGATCGAAACCTATACCTGGGATGTTTTGCCGCCCGAGCTCAAGACCGGCGACATCATAGAATACGTGAGCCGCGAACTCGAGTTCGTTCGCTCGGAATTGATTGGCTAAGCAATGACTGAAAAGACCCGCGTTTCACTGATTGGCCTGGGTTCGATGGGTATGGCCATGGCCACCCGATTGCTCGAACAAGGCTTTGACGTCGATGTCTGGAACCGCTCACCTAAAGAAATCGGTGACCTGCTAGACAAGGGCGCACGCAAGGTAGAACTGGCCGCCGCCCTGCAGAACCAATTTGTCATTTCGATGCTGAGCAACGATGCCGCCGCGCTCGAGGTGTTCAGCGAGGAGAACCTCGCAAAAGCCAAGACAGGCGTGATTCACCTAAACATGTCGACTCTCAGCCCAGTGGCTTCAAAGACACTGGCCGAGCGTCACGAAAACGCAGGCCTGGGATACGTGGCTGCTCCGGTGCTTGGCCGCCCAGCAGCGATTCTCAACGGCAAGTTGCTGATCGTGGCCGCCGGCAAGGAAAGCGATGTCACCGCCGCGGCTCAGGTATTCGACAAGGTTTCGGCGCAGCACTGGAACGTCGGCGAAGACCACTCGAAGTCGATCCTGGTGAAGCTCGGCGTCAACTACAACCTCATCCATGCCTTGCAGGCGATTGGTGAATCGGTTGCCTTGGTTGAATCCGGCGGCGTGGACCCAAACACGTTCGTTGAGATCATCACCCACACCGCATTCACCGGCACTGCCTACACCGGCTATGGGCCGATGATTGTGAACCACAACTACACCCCGCCGGGCTTCTCGATTGCCCTGGGCCTCAAGGATGTAAAGCTCGTCGAAGACGCTGCAGCCGATCTTGATCTCAAGCTTCCAGTCGCTGGCGTGCTTCGCGGTCTATTCGAAAGCGCTCTAAACGACCCTGAACTTCGCGACCTCGACTGGTCGGCCATCGCCGAACTCACCAGACAGCGCAAGCTCTAAACGCACCCGCTTAAAAAAAGATAAGGCCCCCATCCGCAGGGGCCTTATCTTTTTTGGTGCTCACATAATCACTAGGAGTTTTTCTTCGAAGCCTTGCGGTTTCGGGCGGTGCTGTAAACCACTGCTGCCACCAAGATCAGAATGGCCTGAAGCAAGTACTGCCAGGTCTGGTCGAGGTCTAGGAATACAGTGGCGTTCAAAACCTGAATCAACAAAATCGAACCCATGAAGGTTCCGATGTAGGTTCCGCGGCCACCCATCAATGAGGTTCCACCGAGCACTACCGCGGTGATTCCGGTGAGGGTGTAGGTGACACCCTGAGATGCATCGCCGATGCCAAGCTGAACCATGAGCAGCAGCGAGCCGAAGAATACGAACACTGCCGAGATCACATACGCGCCGATGATGCTGCGGGTAACGCGCACACCGACCTTGCGGGCGGCCTCTTCGTTAGAACCAACCGCACGCAACTGCCAACCCCAGCGCGACTTGCGAAGCAGACGCTCCATCACAAGGGTCGCAACTAGAAGCGCCATGAACACGTATGGGATTGGGCCGACTGCAGCGTTCAGAACCTCAGACAACGCCTGGCTGATGTAGCCATCTGGCTGTGGGCGAAGCAAGAATGCAAAGCCACCGATGGCGATGTAAGTGGTCAGGGTCGCGGCGATTGCCGTGAACTTCACGAATCTGATCAGGGCACTGTTGGCCAATCCGACCAGCACAGCAACCAAAGCCATTGTGGCCATACCCATGGCGATAGCCGTGAGTGGCGCATCATCGTTGATGAAGAACGAGGCGATGACCACCAGGAAGCCGACCAATGGGCCGGTCGAGAGGTCGATACCTCCGGTCATCATGACCGTGGTTTGACCGATTGCAACGAAACCGAGTGCGCTGACCAGCAACAGAATTGAGTTCATGTTGAAGTCACCGAAATAGCTGTCGGTCTTGGTCATGATCAGAGCCGATAGGGCGACCATCACCAACGCGAGCATTACCGGCGGCGCGTAGTCACCTCTTAGGAATCTGCGGAACTTCACAAAGAAGGTCTCGTTCGCAAGCATCTGTTCGCGCTGTTCGCGCTCGACACGGATAACCTTCGTGGTCGAAGTAACAGCGGCCTCAATCATGGCCTCTTCACGGTTTTCACCGTCACGCAGAGTCTTGACAACCTGACCACGAGACAACACGTATACGGTGTCGCAAAGACCCTCGAGTTCCTTGGCGTCTGAAGATGCAACCACGACCGGGATGCCGTCGGCCGAAGCCTGACGAAGAATGTCGTAGAGCTCCGAACGGGCACCGACGTCAACACCCTGGGTTGGCTCGTCGGCCAGAATCATGACCGGGTTTGAAAGCAACGCACGGGCCATAACGACCTTCTGCTGGTTTCCACCGGATAGCGCCGAGACCGGAGCTTCGAGGCCAGGAGCCTTAATCGAGAGAGAAGTAAGGGTGTCGTGGACAGCCTGGACTTCCTTCTTGCGGCTCAGCAAGCCAAAAATCTTGAACTTCTTCAGTGAGGCCAATGCCGAGTTCTCTCGAACCGACATGCGCATCATGACACCCTCGCGCTGGCGGTCAGCCGGCATCAAAGCCGCCTTGCCGTTTAGCGAGTGTGAAGTCTTGTTCTGACCATTGATTTCGATTGAACCGGTGAAATCTGCCTGGCCCGAGAGAGCCTTCAACAATTCAGACTGGCCGTTGCCAACCACACCGGCAATACCGATGATCTGACCCGGATAGGCCTCGATGTTGACGTCACTAAAGCCGTTTCCGCTCAAGCCGGACACCACGAGGTTTGGCTTGGCGCCTTCGACTCGCTTGTGCTTAGCCGGGAACGCAGACTTGAGCTCGCGACCGATGATTTGAGCCAAGAGTTCGGCGTCGGTGATCTCGTTGATGTTTGAAGTTGCCATCAGGTGTCCGTCACGCAAGACGGTGACGATGTCGGCTAGTTCGCGAACCTCAGCCAAACGGTGGGTGATGTAGATTACTGCGGTGCCGTTTGCGATTTCCTTCGCAACGAGCTGAAAGAGCAACTCAACCGAGTCTTGACCGAGGGCTGCGGTTGGTTCGTCAAGAACCAAAATCTTTGGCGAGGTGGCGAGCGCCTTCGCAATTTCGAGCAGGTGCTTCTGAGCAATAGTTAGATCTTCTACGCGAAGCTTGAGCGAGATTTTTAGACCGACTCGTTCGAGAAGTTCAGCGCCAACCTTTTCGGCGGCGCGACCCTTGAAGATCGAGCTTGGCAGAGCAACCTGGAGGTTCTCTAGAACTGTTAGGTCCTTCAGCACGGCTGGGTGCTGGTGAACGATAGCGATGCCAAGGCTGTTGGCAAGCGCAGGGGTTAGAGCGTCATAGCGCTCACCGTGGATGACTAGGTCTCCGGATGAAGGGGCAACGGTTCCCGAGGCAACGTTCATCAGGGTTGATTTACCAGCGCCGTTTTCACCCAGCAGGGCGTGAACTTCTCCGGCTTTGATCTGCAGACTCACGTCAGTGAGGGCGGCTACACCTGAGTAGTTTTTCGAGATTCCACGTAGTTCCATGACTACGTTCTTAGATTCACTCTGGGCCACTTTGCTTCTCCTGGTATTTCAAGTTGTTTTAGAAGGTGCACTGGGCCGGCCTATTTCTAAGCCGGCCCAGCAACCTGTGTTGATACTTTTTGTTGCTTTAGTTCTTTACTTCTTTAGAAGTGCTTCCTGATCTGCACCAGGCATCTGTGATGACAGGAAGGTCCAGTCATTGATGCTGCGGTTACACTGCACTGGGTGCGGCTTGCCGGTGGTTGAATCTTCGAAGATTGGAGCCTTGAACTGGGTAGCTGATGGGATCTTGCCGCCGGTTGCACGAGCAACAGCCTGCTGAACGGCTAGACGCACGTGGTCGGTTCCGGTTGCAACGGTCATCATCTTGAAGTCCTTGTTGGCCTTCACGTTGTCCTGGTAGAAGCAGCCAAGGATGTTTCCATCTGAGGTAGCAAGTGCCGGGATTGAACGGCCGCTCTTGGTGAACTCGCCTAGTGATGAAACCATAACTGGGCCGAAGTCAGAGAAGATAACGTCGATCTTTGGGTACTTCGCGATTGCTGCGGTTAGAACCTTCTGAGTTAGAGCTGGGTCCCAGTTGGTAACTTCGAAAGGCTGCTCGCCGATGTACTTGTAAGCGCCGCTTCCGTTGCCAAGAACTGACTCGAAGCCCTTACGCTCGTCTGCACCCTGGCTGTTTCCAGCAGGACCTGACAAGAACAGGATGTTTGCACCGTTAGGGAAGTTCTTCTTGGTCCAGGTACCCCAGTTCTTACCGTCGGTGACGAAGTCGCCGCCAACCCAAAGGGTGTAGTCCTTGCCGTTAACGCCTGATGGGTCAACGCGATAAGGAACGGTTACAACGCCAGCCTTGAAGGCAGCGCGAAGGGTAGGCAAGATTGCCTTACCAGCATCTGGGAATACAACTAGAGCCTTGACGCCCTTGGCAACCATGCCCTTGATGTCAGAGATTGCCTTGGTGGTGTTTCCCTGGCCATCTGCATAAAGAAGCTTGGTAACGCTCTTACACTTTGCAACTTCTGCACGAGCAGAAGCAGTGGTAACTAGACGCCAGTTGTTGCCACCGAAACCATCGGTTAGACCCATGGTGATCTTCTTAGGGCCACACCATGAAGGGGTGGTTGCTGCCGAGGCGCTTGATGCTACGCCGGCGACGGCGCCGGTCAAGAGCATCGATGCTGCTGCCGCTGCGGAAATTACCGCGGCGATTTTACGACGACGAATCATCTTTGTTTCCTCCATCTAACTGCGTGACATCACTGTCGCGCATTTTTTGACCTCTAAGCCGAAGGCAAAGAAGCTTGGTTCTGCCCGCGGCTGGTCGCCGACAGGAGTTTGGTGAAGACTGCTCTCACTCGAGACCAGTCCACGGTGTAGATAGCTACACCGATTGCTAGAGCCGCCGCCTGAACCAGGGTGCGAACTGCGAAGTTCACGCCCAGAGCAAGAACGAACTGGTCTAGCTGAGATAGGAAGACTGCGGCAATTACGGTTGCCGTTGGCAGACCGCGGCCACCTAGAAGCGAGGTTCCGCCAAGCACCACAACTGCGACCGAAGGCAGTAGGTAGGCATCGCCCATCGAACCGTTCGGAGAAGAGATAACTCCGGCGATCAAGACTCCGGCAAGTGTGTAAAGAAGCTGGCCCCAAACATAGGCGAGGCCTAGGTGGGTGCGAACGCGAAGACCCGAGATGCTGGCTACTGCAGGGCTGGCACCGATTGACTCGAAGCGACGGCCGGCCACAGTCTTGCGCAAGAAAAGGATCACCACGAGCAGAGTTGCCAGAGCGAAGTAAACCGAGTTAGGCAAACCGAAAGTAGAGCTGGTCACGAGTGACTGCAGGTCAGAGGTGGTCGCACGAGGGATTCCCTGCGAGATCGCCATGACTAGGCCGTAAAGCAAAGAGTTAGTTCCGAGAGTCGCAATGATTGGGTTCAGTTTGATGAAACCGATCAGGAAGCCGTTTAGTAGGCCGGTCGCTAGCGAGACACCGAATGCCATAAGAACAGCAGGGACCAGCTTTGAGTTGTCACCGGTTGGATAGACGGTCACAATGACCGCAGCTAGAGAAACTGCACCGGCTACTGAAAGGTCAATACCGGCCTGCTGGATGACCAGCATCTGACCGAGGCCCACGATTGCCAGGATGGCCGCGAAAGGAAGCATGCCGCTAAGAGTTCCCGGCGCAACGCTGGTAGGAGCAACAGCAGCACTAAGAGCGAACAAAACCGCAGTCGAAACGAGCACGGTCAGTAGGCCCTTAGACACCTGAAAGCGTGAACCCTTTGAAAGGGTTGCGACACTTCGATCTGTCATTTGTTCTCCTTGTTGCATCCTCAGTGAAATTATTCACCGTTGTGTTGAGTCCTACTTTATGAAACGTTGACAACGTTTAGGCACACTTACGATAACGATTCGGCGACATTTCCGTTACCAACAACTTTTTGTGAATCCATTTCGACGGAATTATTCCCATCGCAGGAAATTTTCTTTTGTATACAAAACCCCGATTTCGCGCGGTCTACGCCCCTATTGTCCGTCTGAGGCGAGGAAATATCTAGGAAAATACGCTGCAGGCGCAGACGGGGCAAAATCGTTATTGATTTGTCTAGTTATAGACGCGGTGTTTACTGGTAACGTTCATCTCAAGTGAACACCACTGATGAAACGGAGATTTTCAGAATGAGCACAAATAACGGCCGCCGCGCTCTGA
>WLGA01000054.1 GCA_009703445.1 Actinomycetota bacterium
CAGCGGCAAAGGCTTCTGCTCGTAAGGCTGCCGAGACCAAGGCTGCGGCGACCGCTAAGAAGGCTCCAGTGGCTAAGAAGGCGGCTCCAAAGAAGCCTGCTGCGCCTCGCAAGCCTGCAGCGCCGAAGGACACCGCTTCGAAAGACAAGGCCTAGTCACAGGTGATTGATTCCGAGCGCATCAAGGCGGCGGTTGTTGAGTTAATCTCGGCAATCGGCGAAGACCCAAACCGTAGTGAGCTTCAGGCCACACCGACCAAGGTCGCCGAGGCGTACGCGGAGTTTTTCAAAGGCGTTGGTCAAGATGCCAAGTTGGCGATTGCCGACACCTTCGAGGCTGAGCACGTGGAGGTTGTGATTCTCAAAGACATCGACTTCGTGTCAATCTGCGAGCACCACCTTTTGCCTTTTACCGGTGTGGCACACATCGCTTACCTGCCAAGTGACCGCGTGGTCGGTCTCGGCCGCTTGCCAAAGTTGGTTGAAATCATCGGCGCACGCCCACAGTTGCAAGAGAGCCTGACCGCGCAGATCGCAGATGCACTCGAAGAGGGCCTAGGCACACAGGGTGTTGTCGTTGTCGTGGAGGCTCGTCACCACTGCGTAATTTCACGCGGTGCCCGCCAGCCAGAGGCCAACACTGTGACCATGGCTGCTCGAGGCGTCTATTCAGAGCCAATCGCGCGCGCCGAAGTCATGGGGCTGATTTCAAAGTGAGCGAAAGCCGCTCTGGCTCACAGCGATCAGACTTTCAGCGTCCTTTAGTTATGGGCGTGCTGAACGTCACCCCAGATTCCTTTAGCGATGGCGGAAAATACGACTCCGTCGAATCCGCTCTCGATCACGCGAGGCTGCTGCTAATCGGCGGAGCCAACGTCATCGATGTTGGCGGTGAATCGACCCGCCCTGGTGCGCCACGAGTGGCCCCAGAGGTTGAGCTTTCTCGAGTCCTACCGGTGGTTGACGCCCTAGTCGCCGAACTTGCCGCCACTAACCGTCGAGATGTTCGCATCAGCGTCGACACCATGAATGCCACCACCGCCCTGGCCGCGGTGTCTGCTGGCGCTCACATCATCAATGATGTTTCGGGTGGCTTGGCCGACCCGAAGATGTTCTCGGTGGCAGCAGCCACCGGAGCAGAAATTGTGATTTCACATTGGCGCGGGTTCAGCGATGGAATGGACCAGCTGAACACCTACCTAGACCTCGCCGCCGAAGTTGCTGCCGAGCTGAAACTGCGAATCGATGCAGCTATTGCAGCCGGGGTCTCGCGCAACAAAATCATCCTTGACCCAGGTTTGGGTTTTGCCAAAGACATGGGCCAGAACTGGGAGCTCGTTGCGCGCCTCGATGAACTCGACAAACTTGGTTTGCCGGTCTTGGTCGGCGCATCACGCAAGCGTTTCATCGCCGGGGCTTTAGACACCGGTCTAGATGAGGCTGACATCGAATCGGGTCAAATCAATAACGGGCGTCGCGACCTGGCGACCGCTGTGCTCACTGCCTTGCTACTGCAGCGCAAACTCTGGGGTGTGCGCGTGCACAACGTGGTCGCCACGAACGATGCGATTGCAATTGTTGAGGCTCTCCGGTTTGCCGAAGATGGCAAGTCAGGGCAGAGTTAAGTCATGCGCGAAAAGCCACAACGTCACAAAATCAAACTGACCGGTTTGCGTGTTTATGCGCACCACGGGGTCTTTGATTATGAACGCCAAAATGGCCAGGATTTTTACATCGACGCGACCGTCTGGATCGACGGAGACGCAGCGGCTTTCGGCGACGACCTCTCTAAGACCGTGCACTACGGAGACTTGGCCAAGGCCATCGTCGACAACGTAAAAGGTCAACCGGTTGACCTCCTAGAGACTCTTGCGCAGCGCTTGCTAGACATGGTCATGAACTTCGGTGGCGGCCCGGCCGGTGGCCCGGTCATCAAGGCCGAAATCACCGTGCACAAGCCAAATGCCCCGATCATCTATGAGTTCGAGGATGTCTCGGTGACCGTCAAGGCCAAGCGTTCATGAGCGAACCGGTTCTTGCCGTTTTGGCAATCGGCGGAAACCTAGGCAAACGTCGCAAGACCATTCGCTCGGGGCTCAAGGCTCTTGCGGCAACCAAGGGAATCTCGAAGGTGCTTTGTTCGCCCCTGGTCGAGTCCTCTGCCGTTACCGAAGAGGGCGTCGATGAGTCGAAGCCGAACTACATGAATGGCGTGGTTCAAATCATGACCACTCTGAAGCCCAAGGAACTGCTCACCGAAATTCGCCGAATCGAAACCGAGCACGGGCGAATTCGAATCGAGCGCTGGGGCTCTCGAACCCTCGACATCGACATCGTTACATACGGCGATGTTTTGAAAGCCACAAAAGAGCTGACCATCCCGCACCCTCGTGCCTTCGAGCGCGCGTTCGTGCTGGTGCCTTGGGCACTTCTCGACCCACAGGCGGTTTTGCCCGGCTACGGGAAAGTGGCTGAGCTTGCCGAGCCACTCAAGGAACAGGTTTGGTTGGTCAAGTGAAGCCGACCAAAGTTCTAACACTGCTCGGATGGGTTATCCCTGCCGCGACAGCCGGCTATCTGTTTGCAAAATTCGTGGTCGCAAGCGGCGGCCAAGTTCCCGTTGCACCGTTGAACCTGATTCTCACCTTTCTTGCGATCGCGGTCATCCTGGCTGTTTTTGCGGCACCGATGTTTCGCTATCGCAGAGAACTGGCGGCCCAGCGAAAGACCGCTTCAGCACCGCGACCAAAGCGTCTCAACCCGTTTTATGCGGTTCGTCTAGTCGTACTGGCTAAAGCAACTGCAATCGCCGGGGCGCTGTTTGCCGGCTGGCAACTCGGTGTCATTTGGCTGCAAATCTCATCGCCGGTTACCCCGGGTTCGGTCTGGCAAAACGTTGCAGCGCTGATTTCCTCCATCGTTATGGTTGTCCTGGCGTTGGTCATCGAACGCATCTGCCGCATCCCCGAAGATGCTGGCGATTCAGAGGCACCTAACCAGGAAGGCGTCGTCGCATGATGCAGGGTCGCCTTTCGGTTGGAATCATCGGCGCTGGCCCAGTCGGCACGGTCCTCGGGCAAGCTCTTGCCGCCGCCGGCCACTTCATCGTTGGCATTGCAGCCACGGATGAAAAGAATATCGAACGAGCAGAAACGCTTCTTCCTGATGTTCCGGTGAAGGCCCTGCCCGCCATCCTTGAAGAAGCTGACTTAGTTTTGCTGGCGATTCCGGCTGATCAGATTGCACCAACCGTAAACGGCATCGCCCAAAACAGCATGTGGCGATCCGGTCAGCTCGTTGCCCACACTGCGGGCGAGCACGGTTACAACATCCTTGGCCCGGCAACCGCGCAGGGTGTTATTCCGCTGGCGATTCACCCGGCGATGACTTTCACCGGCACGAGCATTGACCTGGCGCGCATCCGTGAGAGCTATTTCGCAGTCGCCGCTCCGGTGGTCGCGCTTCCGATTGCTCAGGCGCTGGTCATCGAGATGGGCGCCGAGCCAATCGTCATCAGCGAAGACAACCGCAAGAAATACTTCGAGGCGGTCTCGGTGGCCAACCAGTTCTCGGCGATGGTTGTAAACCAGGCCATCGGTTTGCTTGAGGAAATCGGCGTCGAGGATGCCCGCGGCGTGATTGCCCCGACCATTCGCAGCGCCGTCGAGCAGGCCCTGGCCAAGGGCCACCAGCCACTAGACCCGGATGAGTTGCTCAGCTGATGCAGACCGTTTCAACCGCCGCCGAACTGACCGCGGCCATCGATGAGGAGCGCGACCTACCGGGTTGTGCCGGTCTAAAGGTCGCATTCGTGCCGACCATGGGCGCTTTGCACGATGGTCACCTGTCGCTGGTACGCCAAGCGCGCGAGTATGCCGATCTAGTGGTGGTTTCGATTTTCGTGAACCCGCTTCAGTTCGGCGCTGGTGAAGATTTCGACAAATACCCGCGCACACTCGAGGCCGATGCCGCCGTGCTCGAAGCGGCCGGTGCCGATGTGCTTTTTGCCCCAACGGTTGACGTCGTTTACCCGGATGGTGTCGAGGCGGCAAATGCCGCAGCGGCAGCCCGGCCAGCCTTGCAGTCGGGCGCAGTCGGCAAGACCTTCGAAGGGGCTGCTCGGCCAGGCCACTTCGATGGCATGCTCACCGTAGTCGCAAGGCTCTTCGAACTGGTGAATCCAGATTTCGCAGTTTTCGGCGCGAAGGATGCCCAACAGCTTTTCCTAATCAAGCGCATGGCGGCAACCGAGTTCCCTGACTTACACATCATCGAGGCTCCCATTGTGCGCGAGACCAGCGGTCTGGCGATGTCGAGCCGCAATCGATACCTAGACGCAGCAGCACTCGAGGTTGCCGGCCAGCTCTCTAAGGCGCTGAACGTTGGCAAGGCAGCTGCCGAAACTCTCGGGGCGAAGCCATCCTTGGCTGTGAATGCCGCGCGAGCCCGCCTCGAAGGCGTGCCTGAGGCTAAACTTGATTATCTAGCCCTGGTTGACCCAAGCAGTTTCGAGCTAATCGACGACAGCTTCACCGGCCGGGCATTGATGCTAATCGCCGCGGTGGTTGGCAACACAAGACTTATCGACAACCTCACCATCGATTTTCAGGAGCCATTCGCATGAGCGATGACCTAATCCAGACCGAAGACGCCTTCGAAGACGACCTGCCTGAGCAGATTGCCGTTCGCATGGCCAAGCGCGAGCGCCTCAACGAGGGCGGCGACGCATACCCGGTCAGCGTTCCGGTCACCACCACCATCGATGCCGTGCGCGCCGAGAACCCAGGTCTAGAGGCTGACGTTGCCACCGGAAAGATCGTCGGCATCGCGGGTCGAATCGTTTTCCTTCGCAACACCGGCAAGCTTTGCTTCGCAACCCTTCAGGCTGGCTCAGGTGAGCGCATCCAGGCGATGTTGTCACTCGACAAGGTCGGCGAAGAGCGTCTGCAGGAATGGAAGGACCTAGTCGACCTAGGCGACCACGTATTCGTTTCGGGTGAAGTAATCACCTCAAAGCGCGGCGAGCTTTCGATTCTTGCCGACGAGTGGTTGATGGCCGCAAAGACCATCCGCCCGCTGCCTAACTTGCACAACGACCTCGGCGAAGAGTTCCGCGTTCGTCACCGCTACATCGACCTAATCGTTCGCGACCGCGCTCGCGAAGTCGTCAAGATCCGTTCGAAGGTAATGCAGTCACTGCGTCGCACCTTCGAAGAAGAGGCGTTCCTCGAGGTTGAGACCCCGATGCTGCAGACCATCCACGGTGGCGCTTCGGCTCGCCCTTTCAAGACTCACTCGAACGCTTTCGACACAGAGTTATTCCTGCGCATTGCACCAGAGCTATTCCTAAAGCGTGCAGTCGTCGGTGGCATCGATCGCGTCTTCGAGATCAACCGCAACTTCCGCAACGAGGGTGCCGACCGCACCCACTCACCAGAGTTCGCGATGCTCGAGGCATACCAGGCTTACGGCGACTACAACTCGATCGCCGACCTAACCCAAAAGCTGATTCAGAACGCCGCCATGGATGTCTTCGGCACCCACCAGGTAGTTCTTGAAGACGGCACCATCAACGACTTGGGTGGCAACTGGCCGCGCATCTCGATGTATGAATCGCTTTCAGAGGCTGCCGGCGTGACCATCACCCCGCAGACCCCAATGGCCGAACTGAAGAAGCTTGCTTCATCGGTTGGCATCGAGATCGAGCACCCGCTTGCCGGCAAGTATGTCGAAGAGCTGTGGGAGCACTTCGTGAAGGGTGACCTGGTCAACCCAACCTTCGTTATCGACTTCCCAGTCGACACCTCACCGCTAACTCGCGACCACCGATCAAAGTCGGGCGTGGTCGAGAAGTGGGACCTCTACATCCGAGGCTACGAGCAGGCCACCGGCTACTCGGAGCTCGTTGACCCGGTCATCCAGCGCGCACGTTTCGTCGAGCAGGTAACCCTGGCTGCATCGGGCGACCCTGAGGCAATGAAGCTGGACGAAGACTTCTTGAAGGCTCTTGAGTTCGGTATGCCACCTTCGGGCGGAATGGGCATGGGCATCGACCGCTTGCTAATGAGCCTGACCGGCCTTGGCATCCGCGAGACCATCATGTTCCCGCTGGTGAAGTAATGACCTCGCAAGAAATCATCGATGCGCTTTTGTCGCTCGTGCCACCAATCTTGGTCGGTGGAATCTTCTACCTGATCATGCGTGGGATCCTTCGCGCCGACCGCACCGAGCGCAAGGTTTATGCCGAGATGGAAGCAGAGATGCGCGCCGAGGCAGCAGCCAAGGCGGCAAAGAAGTAACTCTTTCTCGCCTCTGGCGAACAAGCCCCATCCGGGCTTAAATCCCACCTAACATCGTCATTAGAAGCCTGAAACCATGGGCTTCGAATGGAGACAAGATGTTCGAGAAATTTACCGACAAGGCTCGTCGCGTTGTTGTGCTTGCGCAAGAAGAAGCAAAGCTTCTAAACCACAACTACATCGGCACCGAGCACATCCTTCTGGGTTTGATTCACGAGGGCGAAGGCGTCGCAGCCAAGGCCCTGGAATCGCTCGGCATCAACCTAGACTCAGTGCGCCAGCAGGTTCAGGAGATCATCGGTCAGGGCCAGCAGGCGCCTGCCGGTCACATCCCATTCACCCCTCGCGCCAAGAAGGTGCTCGAGCTATCGCTTCGTGAGGCTCTTCAGCTTGGCCACTCATACATCGGCACCGAACACTTGCTGCTTGGCCTCATCCGTGAAGGCGAAGGCGTAGCCGCTCAGGTTCTCACCAAACTAGGCGCAGACACCAACCGTGTTCGCCAGCAGGTCATCCAGTTGCTTTCTGGTTTCCAGGGCAAAGAGACCGTAGCCGTCGGTGGCGAAAACACCGAGAAGCAAAAGGGTTCACAGATTCTTGACCAGTTCGGTCGCAACCTCACCCAGGCTGCCGCCGATGGCAAGCTTGACCCGGTTATCGGTCGCGAGCGCGAGATCGAGCGCGTCATGCAGATCCTTTCTCGTCGCGGCAAGAACAACCCGATTCTTATCGGTGAGCCAGGCGTTGGTAAGACCGCTGTTGTTGAGGGCTTGGCCCAGGCAATCGTGAACGGCAATGTGCCTGAGACCCTTAAGGGCAAGCAGGTTTACACCCTAGACATGGGCTCGCTAATCGCCGGCTCACGCTACCGCGGAGACTTCGAAGAGCGCCTGAAGAAGGTCACCAAGGAGATCCGCACTCGTGGCGACATCATCACCTTCATCGACGAGATTCACACCTTGGTTGGCGCTGGCGCTGCCGAGGGTGCCATCGACGCAGCCTCAATCTTGAAGCCACTGCTCGCTCGCGGCGAGCTCCAGACAATCGGTGCCACCACCCTGGATGAATACCGCAAGCACTTCGAAAAGGATGCCGCGCTAACCCGTCGCTTCCAGCAGGTAATGGTCAACGAGCCAACTCTGCCGATGGCAATCAAC
>WLGA01000055.1 GCA_009703445.1 Actinomycetota bacterium
AGGGATTAAAGGGGTAACTCTAGTCTTCGGTAGCGGCTAGTTGGCCGCAGGCTCCGTCGATTTCCTTGCCGCGAGTGTCGCGCAGGGTGGTCGGGATTCCGGCCTTTTCAAGACGGTAAATAAACTCGCGGGTTACCTCGCTTGTCGAGGCCGTCCAAATGGAACCCGGGGTCGGGTTCAACGGAATCGGGTTCACGTGCACCCAGCCCTTGCCGCGCTCGTTCAGTTTTTGCCCTAGCAAATCGGCACGCCAAGCGTGGTCGTTCATGTCCTTGATCAGCGCATACTCAATCGAAACTCGTCGACCGGTGGCGTCGAAGTAGGCGCGGGCAGCGTCAAGAATCTCATCCACCTTCCACTTCGAGTTCACTGGGATGAGCTCGTCGCGCAGTCCGTCATCCGGGGCGTGAAGTGAAAGTGCAAAGGTGACGGGAACCTTCTCGGCGGTGAGCTTCTCGATGCCCGGGAGCAAGCCCACGGTTGAAACGGTGATGTTGCGGGCAGACATGCCGAGGCCCTCGGGCTGCGGGGCAATCATCGTACGAACGGCTTTCATCACGCGGCTGTAGTTGGCCAGCGGTTCACCCATGCCCATGAAGACGATGTTGGTGACGCGGTCTGGCGAATCGGCGAGCTTGGCCTTTGAGCCACCGAGTTCACCGGCGGCGATGACCTGGTTGGCGCGAACGATCTGGTCGACGATTTCGCCGGCAGACATGTTGCGGGTTAGGCCGGCCTGGCCGGTGGCGCAGAACGGGCAGTTCATGCCACAGCCGGCTTGGCTCGAGATACACAGGGTGATTCGGCCGGTGTAGCGCATTAGAACTGATTCGACCAGGGCGCCATCGTGAAGCTTCCAGAGGAACTTGATGGTGTCACCGTTGTCGGTTTGCAGGCGCTTTACCGGGGTCAGCAAGTCTGGCAGAAGCGCCTTGACGAGGTCATCGCGGCCAGCTGCCGGTAGGTCGGTCATGTCCGCAGGGTCGCTCGTGTAGTGAGCGTAGTAGTGGGCAGCAATCTGCTTGGCGCGGAAGGCAGGAACTCCGAGTTCCTTCATCTTCTCTGCGCGTTCTTCCGGGGTCAGATCGACCAGGTGAACTGGCGGCTTGCCGCGCTTTACCTCGGCGAATTGGAGCAGCGGCTTACCGGTTTTTTCATCCAGCTTTTGCTTCCAGCCCTCGGTCGCTGGTCTGACCTGTGGTCTCTGCGACATTGGGCTCTCCTAAAGATTAGATAACAATCAATATTAGGGCGCACTTGACTATGTAAACGCTTACATTTTTCGGTTAGAGTTGTCCGAAATAGACAAACAGAACTTATTGCGCACTGTGGCGCTCGGTTCAAGGAGGAACTAATGTCTGGTGCCAGCATCCTGGTTTATGCCGAGCGCGTCGGTGGCAATCTTGGCCACATCGAAAAGTTGCTGAAGGGCCCACTTGCTGACTTCAACGGCATCCACGTTCTTCCGTTCTTTCACCCTTACGACGGCGATGACGCCGGCTTTGACCCGATTGACCACAAGATCGTCGACCCTCGCCTAGGCAACTGGGCAGACTTCAAGCGCATCGCAGACACCCACGAACTAACCGCCGACCTAATCGTTAACCACGCATCGGCACTGTCACCTGAGTTCATCGACTGGCAAGAGAAGGGCGATGCATCCGAGTATGCCGGCCTGTTTCTGACCTTCGACACCGTCTTCCCGGATGGTGGAACCGAGGATGGCATCACCTCGTTCTATCGCCCACGCCCAGGCATGCCGTTCACTGCATACGAGGTAGCCGGCAAGCGCCGCCTGGTTTGGACCACCTTCATGCCTTCGCAGGTCGACATCGACATCAAGCACGAGAAGGGCCAAGCATACTTGCGCTCGGTTCTCGAGGCTCTGCAGTCGGGTGGAGTCAAGGTTGTTCGCCTGGACGCCGTTGGTTACGCGGTCAAGACCCCGGGCACCGACTCGTTCATGACCAAGGAAACCCTTGAGTTCGTCGAAGAGATTGCCGAACTGATTCAGTCATATGGAATGCGCGTGCTCGTTGAGGTTCACGCTCACTACACCCAGCAGCTCGAGATTGCTCCGCTGGTCGACCTAATCTATGACTTCCAGACCGCGCCACTGCTATTGCACTCGTTCTTCACCGGAACCGTCGACCGCCTCGATGACTGGTTCAAGATTCGCCCTGCGAACTGCTTGAACGTGCTCGACACCCACGACGGCTATGGCGTGATTGATGGTGGCCCAATCAACGGCCGCCCGGGTCTAATCACCCAGGATGAAATGGCCTACATCTTCAAGAAGGCCGAAGAGAACACCAACGGTCACAGCGCAATCGCGTCTGTCGTGCCACAGTGGTTCACTCTGCCTCACCAGATTAATGCGACCCTGCCAAACATCGTTGCCGATGACACCGCTTACGTGATCATGCGTGCGGTTCAGTTCTTCCTGCCTGGCGAACCACAGATTTACTATGTCGGTTTGTTCAATGGCATGGATGACGTTGAGCTGTTCAACAAGACCGGCCAGGGCCGCGATGTGAACCGCCACAACTACACGCCTGAAGAGATCGAAGTTGCTCTGCAGCAGCCGGTGACTCAGGCAATTCTTGGTTTGGCTCGTCTGCGCAAGTTGCCGGTGTTCGAGGGTGACTACACCTGGGCTGTTACCGGTGGCGACGAGCTTCGCATCGATTGGGTCAACGGCTCAGACTCGTTGTCGCTTGAGTTCTCGACCAAGGTTGGCGCCGCTTCGTTCACCATCTCGGTGACCGACGCTTCGGGTTCACGCAGCTACAACTCGATCGAAGAGCTGGGTTCAGCACGCTAAAAAGCGGTCACTAAACCTCGACGCCGCGGGCGGTTAGCGCCTCGGCATACTCATCCGCGTATTTAAGCGATGCAACCAGCAGTGGAATTGTCATTCGCACCGGTGTCGGCTTCACACCTCTGGCAGACTGAGCCTCTTTGGTCTGATTCAGGAACTTCATAATCATCGGAATGGCATTCATCGTCATGGCGAATGCCAGGGAAACGGTCGCTGGCTTTAGCCCGAGTCGGGTTAGCGGGCTGAGCCATTTCGCACCGAGCGCCGACTCAATCGAATCGAGCAAGTCTCTGGTCTTTGTGGTCAACGAGAACAAGGCCGCGAGCAGCATGGCATCGGTGAGCCGCACTGTGGCGCTAAGCACAGTGGCCAACGGGGTTCCGAAGAGAAGCTGGGGAATGGAGATGAGAGCGATCAGAAGCTTGAGGTTCCATACCTGCTCAAGGAACTTGCCGACCCCTGGAAACGCCAAGGCGTAGAGAGCTGCGGTGAATAGCAGGCCGCAGGCAGGAATCCAAGGCTTGATGGTGTCGTCGATGAACGGCAGCTCAATCGAGATTGCAGTGATTAGCAAGATCAGAGCCAGCAGCTTGGGTCCGGGTGCTGCGCGGTGAATCAGTGACGAGTTCAGCGGCTTAACGAAAGTCATGCGTTTTCGGCCAAATATGACGAGATAACCGTCGATGGCTCACCAATTTGGACGATTTTTGCACCAGCAAATCGCACGAGAATGTCACAGCCGGCGGCGAGCTCCAAGTCGTGAGTTACCAGCACGATTTGCTGGGGCAAATCGCTGAGAAGTGCTCGGGCAATTCGCCGAGAGTTGACGAGGTCGAGGAGTGCCGTGGGTTCATCGGCCACGATTAGCTTGGGCTCGGTCACCAAGATCGCGCAAATGGCTAGCAGTTGCTTCTGACCGCTAGAAAGCGAGTGGGCTGCCTGGTCGGCAAGGTGCTCGATTTCGAAACGACTCAGGATCGCACGTGACTTGGCGTCAATCTCAGCCTTCTTCAACCCTGATCCGCGGAGGGAAAACGCAACGTCTTCGAGAACCGTCGGCATGATGATCTGAACATCCGGGTTGCTGAAAATGAAGCCGGTTTGGGCGCGTGCTGCTTTCGCATCTTCTGCGGGATTCACTCCGCCGACAAAGACAGAGCCCGAGGTTGGTTTGACCAAGCCGTTGAGTAGGCGAGCGAATGTTGACTTGCCCGAGCCGTTTAGGCCGATTACACCGATGCGCTTTTGGTCGAGTTTGACGGAGACATCGTCGAGAGCGATGGTGCCCTCAAACGCTACCGATACCCGGTCAAATTCGATCAGCATTATTAGTTCTTGAATGCCTTTGGATAGGCGCGGTAAAGACCGAACGCAATGATTGCGGTCAGGGCAACCTTGATGAAGTCACCGGTCAAGAACGGGGTGACATAGGTCGTGGCGGTGAGCAGGTCGACCTGCAGGTTTGCCGCCATCACAGGAATGCCGATTGCGTAGACGACCGCGATGCCGCCGATGATTGCGCCGAGCACAGTGCGGATGATGCTGAACTTTCCGCTGTTGGCGTGGGCGATAAGACCGGTGACGAATGCGCCCGGGATGAAGCCGAGAAGGAAGCCGGCGCTTGGGCCAGCCAGAACAGCAAAACCAGAGCTGTGCTCGGCGAAGATTGGAAGCCCGATGAGTCCGAGCGCTACATAGAGAGTGACGGCCAATGCGCCACGGGTTCCGCCAAGTACGACGCCGGCGAGCATGACGCCAAGGGTTTGCAAGGTGATTGGAACACCGATGCCCATCGGGATGGCTCCCGGGAAGGTGAGGGCTGCGATGATGGCCGCAAAGATTGCGATTCGAGATAGGTCGCGAAGGGTGATCTTGTTGCTGGTTGCCATTGGAGTCTCCTGATTCAGCTGAAAAACGTGTTCCTGAAAGTTGCGTTCCTGAACACTGTTCATGATGTTAGTAGACTGGGCGTGAAATGAGCAAACCAGGCCACTACACACGCGAAGATGTCGTCGAGACTGCCCTGCGCATCCTTGACGAGTTTGGCCTAGCAGACCTGTCGATGCGCCGCCTGGCCGGAGTGCTTGATGTGCAGCCGAGCGCCCTCTATTGGCACGTTCCGAACAAGCAGACCTTGCTCGCCCTCGTTGCCGACCAGATCATCGATCGCGCGACGACGGTTGACCACCGCGATTTCACCCCGGATGGCTCGCTCGACTGGAAGGCCGTCACCGTCGCCGAATCGACAGCGATTCGCGATGCTCTAATGGCGTTCAGGGATGGCGCCGAAGTCGTTTCTAGCACCCTGGCCCTCGGGCTCGGTGCCGATGGCGCCCTGGCACGCATCCGTGTTGGAATCGATGCCGTTTGCCCGGATGGCGAAGTGGCGAGGGTCGCTGCGGAGTCGATCCTGTTCCTGATTCTTGGGCAGGTATGGCACGAGCAGCAGCGCATGCAGGCCGACAGCCTCGGGGTGGTTGCACCGGCGGTTGAGGCGAAGCCAGCCCAGGCAGCATCAGGCGTTTTGCCAGGGCAAATCGATGCGTTTGCGTTCGGCATTGAGCTCATCCTTGACGGTCTTGAAAAGCAGTTAACCTTGAAGCATGAATCTCGATGAACTTCTTAAGGTTGCCCTAGACGCAGCCAACACCGGTGCCGCAGAGCTCAAGCAGCGTTATCGCGGGCCACTCGAGATCAGCTCGAAGACTTCACCAGAAGACCACGTAACCGATGCCGACCTGGCCTCGGAGACACTGGTGCGCGCACTGATTCACGAGCGACGCCCAAACGACAGCATCACGGGCGAGGAGTTTGCCGGGCTTGAGAATGCCGCGGCCGAAGTTCGCTGGAGCATCGACCCGCTAGATGGCACCGTGAACTTCACGCGCGGCCTGCCAAACTTTTGCACCTCGGTTGGTGCTGCGAATGTTGAGACCGGTGAGTGGCTGGTGGGCGCAATCGTTGCACCGATTCTCGACCTGACCTATTACGCAAAGCGCGGCCACGGTTCATTCGTGATCCGCAATGGACAGCACATCCGCCTGACCGGCCCACCGGCCGATCGCGCCACGAAGATCATCGCCACCGGGTTTTCATACCAGGCCGAAGAGCGCGTCGCCCAGTTCGAAAACATGGCACGGATGATGCCCGACTTCGTTGACCTTAGACGCATGGGTGCAGCGGCACTTGACCTTTGCGCTGTCGCCGAGGGCGCAATCGACGTCTACTACGAGCGGGGCATCAAAGAGTATGACTGGGCTGCCGGCGCATTAATCGCCGAAGAAGCTGGGCTAACCGTTCAGCGCCCTGCCTTCGTTGGCGACCTATGCCACGTGCGCTTGGTTTAGCTAGGGCCTACGCGCCACCAAAATAACGCTTGGGCGCTTGGCCTTTGAGTTCGGCGGCATGATGTCCGAAACGATCGTGACCTTGCCCAGCAAGCCGGCCGCACGAAGTTGGGCCCTAAGCGCCTTGGTTTCGTCGACAAGCAGTGTTCGCATTTTGGCTATTGAGAGCTTGGATGAGTTTCTCGCCAACCTCACCGTGATTGTGAAGCCACCGGCGTCTTGAACAAGCATTGCGCGCAACGTCCGCAGTTGAGCCGGGCTGAGAAGCTTGGCCTTCGGTGCATCCTTGAATGGCTTGACCTGCCAAAGGTTGATGCTGAGAGGGATGAAAACCTTGGCTCCTTGCATTTTGGCGGGTGCGCTAAAGCCAACCGCATTCTTAGCCTTCACCTTTAGCTGCAGGAGCTGCCCCGGCTTCAGGCCGGTTAGTCGACAGGTGAGCTTGTCGGTCACGCAGATCTGGCCGGTTGAAACGGTGACTTCGTAGCCGGTTATTGGCGAACCGCCATCCTTGGTCGGAGCCTTCCAAGACACATCGGCACCCTTCCAAAACGGAACAGCCTTGATGTCGGCGGGTGCATCAGAGGTGGATGGCCCGGGTGTTGGTGTGCCGGTCGGCGTTGGGGTTGGGCTGGCCGTGCCGCCAGAGCCTCCCGGGTTCAAACTGACGGGTGGTTCGACGAATGAGATCGTCACAGTTCCGTTTGCATTCATCAAATCATCGAATGTGTAACGAACATAACTAGCACTGAAACCGGTCAACCCCGAAGTTGAGTTCTGACCTGGCGACGATGCCGATGGGCAGAAATCCTGCAAGCCACAGACGGCGTGGATGTTGTAGCCACCAGTTGCGCCACCAGTAGCGCCACCGCCTCCGCCCGCCGGCCCGCCGCCGTCATCAGGATCATTTGGGTAGTCCGAATATGAATACCAAGTGAGCCCCTGTGGCGCTTGCCCATTGGTTGAGAGTG
>WLGA01000056.1 GCA_009703445.1 Actinomycetota bacterium
GAACGAGCCAAAGACTTTCGCAAGCCTTGTAGCTTCAGCGAAGGCAGCTCTTCCAGCCGACACCTCAGCGCCAAAGGTCAAGTAAGACCTTGCTGATTGATCCCAAGGCCACCAAGGTCCGCGGGGTCGCCAAGCTCACCAAGAAAGACGCCCGGTCATCGACCGGGCTCTTTCTGCTTGAGGGACCTCAAGGGCTAAAGGAAGCGCTAAACCGCCCAAAGCTAATCGTCGAGTTGTTCGCAACCGAGGATGCAGTTGAGCGCTACCCGGATCTCTTCGAGCGTGCCGAGTCTGCCCGCATCGAAGTGCAGTTAGTTTCAGAGCCTGTCCTAAAGGCGCTCACCGACACGACAACTCCTCAGGGAATCGTTGCGGTCTGCGAGCAGCTGCACTCCGACCTCGAAGACATCATTGCTGCTAAGCCGCGCCTAGTTGCGCTGCTTGCCAACATCCGTGACCCGGGCAATGCCGGCACCGTACTGCGTGCAGCCGATGCCGCCGGTGCAGACGCAGTGATTTTCAGCACCAACAGCGTCGATGTTTACAACCCAAAGGTGGTTCGCTCGACCACCGGCTCGGTCTTCCACGTGCCATTCGCAATCGATGTTCCGATCGAAGATGCGATTGCCGCCTTGAAGTCAGCCGGCCTGCAGGTTTTTGCAGCCAACGGTGGGGGAGCGGAGATCCCATCTCTCGGTGACGAAGTCCTAGCCAAACCAACGGCTTGGGTATTCGGCAATGAAGCCTGGGGCTTTGAACAGAGCACCCTTGATTTGGTTGACCAGCAAGTAGCCGTGCCGCTATACGGAGCAGCCGAATCGCTGAATCTTGCAACCGCGGCGAGCATCTGCCTTTATGTGACGGCCTTCGCTCAAAACAAGGCTTAGAGCCATTGAAAAGGTAGACTTAGACCCTATGTCTGCCGAAAATCCAATCACACAATCCGCAGTTGATGCGGCCGTTGCCGACGCGCTGTCAAGCATTGCTTCAGCCGCTGATTTAGCCGCACTCAAGGCCGCACGCGGAACCGCCGTTGGCGAGCAATCCGAGATTGCCAAACTCAACGCGCTAGTCAAGAATCTGCCAAACGAATTCAAGGCCGCATCGGGTGCGATGATCGGCAAGGCACGTGGTGAGCTGAACGCAGCTTTTGCCGCTCGAGAAACCGAACTTTTCGCCGTTGAAGAAGCCGCTAAGTTGGCTGCTGAATCGGTTGACGTAACCGCCGCGGCATCACCATCCAAGCTTGGTGCCCGCCACCCGCTTTCCTTGCTCCAAGACCAAATTGCTGATGTGTTTGTTGGCATGGGATGGGAGATCGCAGAAGGCCCAGAGCTAGAGAACGAGTGGTTTAACTTCGATGCTCTGAACTTCGATGAGGATCACCCGGCACGAGCGATGCAGGACACATTCTTCGTCGAGCCAGTTGAATCTCACCTAGTGCTCCGCACTCACACTTCACCGGTTCAGGTCCGCTCGATGCTCGATCGCGAATTGCCTGTTTATGTGCTGTGCCCAGGTCGCGTTTTCCGCACCGACGAACTCGATGCCACCCACACCCCGGTTTTTCACCAGGTTGAGGGCCTAGCCGTTGATAAGGGCCTAACCATGGCCGACTTGCGTGGCACGCTTGAGCACTTCGCTCGAATCATGTTTGGCCCCGATGCCCAGATTCGTTTGCGTCCTTCATTCTTCCCTTTCACTGAACCATCGGCCGAACTCGACGTCTGGCACCCAGGCGCCAAGGGTGGCGCTCGCTGGGTCGAGTGGGGTGGCTGTGGCATGGTCAACCCGAACGTCTTGAAGGCCGCCGGAATCGACCCAGAGGTTTACTCTGGCTTCGCATTCGGCATGGGCATCGAACGCACCCTAATGTTCCGCAACGATGTTCGTGACATGCACGACATGGTCGAATCAGATGTTCGCTTCAGTGAGCAGTTTGGAGTGTCCCTCTAATGCGCGTCCCATTGTCTTGGCTGGCCGATTACGTTGACCTACCCGGAGACGTCACGCCTGAAAGCGTGATGGCCGAGTTGGTTAAGGTCGGTCTCGAAGAAGAAGGTTCACACGGTTTCGGTGTCACCGGCCCGGTCGTGGTCGGTCAGGTCCTTGAGTTCATCCCTGAGCCACAGAGCAACGGCAAGACCATTCGCTGGTGCCAGGTTCGAGTTGCCGCAGAAGGTCAGAAGGCGGCTGATGGCGGCGATGACGTTCGCGGCATCGTCTGTGGTGCGAGCAACTTCGAGGTTGGCGATAAGGTCGTTGTCTGCCTTCCAGGAGCAGTTTTGCCAGGCGATTTCCACATCGCAGCGCGAAGCACATACGGGCACATCAGCGACGGCATGATGGCATCGGCTCGCGAGTTGAATCTCAGCGAAGACCACGCCGGCATCATTCGTTTGCACGAGCTCGGGCTCGACCCAAAGGTGGGCACCGACGCCCTAGAACTTCTTCACCTGGATGACGAAGCAGCCGAAGTGAACGTCACCCCAGATCGTGGCTATTGCTTCTCAATGCGCGGAATTGCGCGCGAATACTCGCACGCAACTGGCGCAGATTTCCGTGACCCAAAGAGCAACGCACACATCGAAGCTGGTCACGGTTTCGCTCTGACCATCAACGATGAAGCCCCGATTCGTGGCCGTCGCGGAACCGATCGTTTTGTTCTTCGCGTCGTGAAGGGTGTCGACGTTTCGCGCCCAACACCGGCATGGATGGTTTCACGCCTGAAGCTTGCTGGAATGCGCTCGGTGTCACTGGTGGTAGACATCACCAACTACGTGATGCTGGAACTCGGTCAGCCGACTCACGCCTATGACCTAGACAAGGTCAAGGGCGGGCTAACCGTTCGTCGTGCCAAGGCCGGCGAAACTCTAAAGACCCTCGACGGTCAAGTTCGCAAACTCGACCCAGAAGATCTTCTAATCACCGACGAGTCTGGGCCGATTGGCCTTGCTGGTGTTATGGGTGGCGAAGACACCGAAGTGACTTCAACCACTCAGAACGTCTTGGTTGAGGCAGCACACTTTGAGCCAATCACGATTGCTCGTTCTGCCCGACGTCACCGCCTGCCTTCCGAGGCATCAAAGCGTTACGAACGCGGCGTAGACCCGATGATGGCCGACAACGCTGCTGCACGCGTTGTGCAACTGCTCGAGGTCCACGCAGGCGGAGCAGCCGATTCGCTCGGTGCCGAATTCAAGGATCTTCAGCAGGTTCAGCCAATCTGGCTTCCAGCTGACTTCGCAGCCGATCTAGTCGGAGTCATTTACGCGAGCGAAGAGATCGAAAAAGTTTTGCTTGAAGTTGGTTGCGTTGTTGCCGCGGTGGATGGCGGCTACGAAGTCATCCCTCCAAGCTGGCGCCCAGACCTAACTCACAAGACCGATTTGGTCGAAGAGATTGCTCGAATCACCGGCTACGACCGAATTCCTTCGCGCCTACCTGTCGCGCCTCCGGGCCGCGGCTTGACCACCAAGCAAAAGCGTCGCCGTGCCATCCTTGGCGCTCTAGCCGGCTCAGGTCACGTAGAGGTTTTGACCTACCCGTTCATCAGCGAAGCTCAGAACCAGTTGTTCAGCGAGGGCCAGCCAGCTGTGAAGTTGGCTAACGCTCTGCAAGCAGAGTTTGGTGAAATGCGCACCACGATTCTGCCTGGGCTCATCGAGGCCGCACGTCGAAACTTCTCACGTGGTTTGACCGACCTAGCAATCTTTGAAGAGGGCTCGGTGTTCTTGCCTGCCAAGACCATCGTGGCTACTGGCAAACTTCCAGTCGGCAACCAGCTTCCGAGCGCTGCCGAGTTGGCTACCCTGAACGCAACTATCCCGGCTCAGCCTGGTCGACTAGCGGCTCTGTTTACCGGTGACCGAGTCAATCAAGGTGTGGGCATTCAGTCACAATCAGTCAGCTACCAGGATGCAATCCAGGCGGCTCGTATTGCAGCGCACGCGGTAGGTCTAGAGCTGACAGTTCGCCAGGCCAGCCCTAAGGGTTATCACCCGGGGCGTACCGCAGAGTTGCTAGTTGGTGCAGACATGGTTTCAGTGGGTTTCGCCGGCGAATTGGACCCGAATCTGACCGCAGCGAATGACCTTCCGCGTCGTGTTGCGGCCCTCGAAATTAACCTTGAGGCCCTCTATGCAGCGGCACCTGAGGTCATCCAAGCTGGCTTTATCGGCACTTATCCTGCGGCCACCCAAGACTTGTCTTTGGTCGTAGCTAACGAAATTCCTGCCGGTGATATCCGTGCTGTGATTCTCGAAGGTGCCGGAGAACTGCTTGAGCAGGTAACCCTGGTCGATGACTACCGCGGAGACAATGTGGCTGCCGGTCACAAGTCGCTCACCTTCGCCCTGAGATTCCGTGCTGCAGATCGCACTCTGACCCAGGTTGAGGCTTCAGAATCTCGTGACAAGGCAGTCGCACTTGCGAACGCCAAGTATGGTGCAACGCTTCGCGCATAGCGAGCGAAGCTAGATAGGGGACCAGGATGGCTTTCTCAGTTGCCATTGCCGGCGCCAGCGGAAACGTTGGCGGCGAATTGTTGCGCCTAGTAGCAGAGCATCCTCAACTTGAATTGAAGACCGTAACCGCCAGCAGCATGGTTGGGCAAAAGGTCTCTAGCTTGCACCCTCACGTTCCGGTTTATGCCGATATGGTTTTCTCCGAAAACACGGCCGCCGAACTAGCTGGTCATGACATCGTTTTCCTAGCTCTGCCACACTCAAAGTCGGCAGAGGTCGCTGAGTGGTTGAGTGCTGACAGCTTGGTAATCGATTGCGGCGCCGACTTCCGTCTCGAGAGCGAGGCAGACTGGAAAAAGTTCTATGGCGGCGAGCACGCTGGCACCTGGACCTACGGCATGCCTGAACTTCTGATTGGCGGCGCGCAGAAGCAGCGTGAACTTTTGAAGGGCACAAAGCGAATTGCGGTGCCCGGTTGCAACGTCACGGCAATCACTATCGCTTTGGCTCCCGGCCTAGCTGCCGGTCTAATCGAACCAGACGACATCGTGAGCATACTTTCTGCTGGAACCTCCGGTGCCGGTCGCGGCGCCACAGAGCATCTCTTCGAGATTGAACCAACCGGCTCGGCCAACGCCTATCAAGTAGGCGGCATTCACCGTCACACACCCGAGATTGAGCAGAATCTCTCGAAGTCTGCCGGCGAGCGAATCCAGATTTCATTCACGCCCATCCTGGTTTCGATGGAGCGAGGCATCCTTGCCGTCAACACAGCCAAACTCAAGCCAGGTGCGACTCTCGAACTCGCTCACAAGGTCTGGGCAGAGGCTTACGCAGACGAACAGTTCATCAAGGTTTACCCGAAGGGTGAATTCCCTTCTACTGCAGACACGATTGGTGAGAACAATGCGCTCATCGGGCTCGCTGTCGATGAGCACGCTGATCGCCTGGTTGCGGTGTGTGCGATCGACAACCTCGTCAAAGGCACCGGCGGCGCTGCCATTCAATCAATGAACATAGCTCTTGGGCTACCGGAATCAACCGGCCTCACTGCAATCAGTCTGGCCAAGAATGGTGCAAAAAAATGACCGTTACCGTAGCCAAGGGCTTTCTAGCAGCAGGCGTTCGCGCTGGCCTCAAAAGCTCTGGAAACAAAGACCTTGCCCTAGTCGTGAACCAGGGTCCGCTGAAGTCGGCCGCCGTTGTCTTCACCACCAACCGTTGCCAGGCAAACCCAATCATTTGGAGCAAGCAAGTAATCGCAGACGGTGAAGTTTCTGCAATCGTGTTGAACTCGGGCGGAGCAAACTGCTACACCGGCCCTCAGGGATTCCAAACCACACATTCGACCGCTGAAAAGGTAGCCGAAGTGCTCGAGGTTTCTGCTGGCGACGTGCTGGTTTGTTCCACGGGGCTTATCGGCGAACAGCTTGACCTAGGCAAACTAACCGCAGGCGTTGAAGCAGCTGCGGCAGAGCTATCCGCCGACGCTGGAGTCTCTGCTGCCGAAGCAATCATGACCACCGACTCTGTTTCAAAGACCGCACACCAGGTCAGCTCAAACGGTTGGTCAGTTGGCGGAATGGCAAAGGGTGCCGGCATGCTCGCACCTGGCTTGGCCACCATGCTCGTAGTAGTCACAACCGACGCCGTCGTTTCCAGCGCAGAACTGGATAAGACCCTTCGAGCCGCGACTCGCATTACCTTCGACCGACTGGACTCTGACGGTTGCATGTCAACCAACGACCAGGTCACGTTGATGGCTTCGGGTGCTTCCGGTGTCACACCAGACAAGGATGAGTTCCAGGCTGCCGTGACCGCGGTTTGTCACGACCTGGCGCAGCAGTTACTCCGCGATGCAGAAGGTTCAAGCCACGACATCGCTATCGAGGTTGTCAACGCAGCCTCCGAAGACGATGCAGTTGAAGTCGGTCGTTCGGTAGCCAGAAATAACCTATTCAAGGCGGCAATCTATGGCAACGACCCGAACTGGGGTCGCATCCTGGCCGCGGTTGGCGTGACCAAAGCTGCCTTCGATCCATACGACATCGACGTTGAAATTAACGGTGTGAGCGTCTCCCGGAAGGGCCAGCCAGACCAGTCGCGCGACTTGGTAGACCTAGCCCCACGAGCCGTGCAGATTCGCATCTCGCTAAACGCGGGCTCGGCTGCTGCAACCATTTACACCAACGACCTGACTCACGAATACGTGACAGAGAACAGCGCCTACTCAAGCTAATGATTCCTTCAGAACAACACGAAACCGGTCTCGCCCGAATCAAGGCCGAGACTCTAATCGAATCTCTGCCTTGGCTGCAGGCTTTCCACGGCAAGGTCGTTGTGGTCAAGTTTGGCGGCAACGCCATGGTCGACGAAGAACTCCAGCGAGCCTTTGCTGAAGACATGGCTTACCTCCGCTGGGTCGGCATCAAGCCGGTTGTAGTTCACGGCGGCGGCCCACAGATTTCTGCCCGTCTCGCCGAGTTGGGTATCGAGAGCGAGTTCCGTGGCGGCTTCCGAGTCACCACAAGTGAAACCATCGGCATTGTTCGCGACGTTTTGCGCGACCAGATCAGCGCACA